>VYFM01000337.1:0-4577 GCA_009842375.1 Candidatus Poribacteria bacterium
ATTTTGTAGGTGGCAACTTAGGTTATTTTAATTACAACAGGTGATTAGAAATACGCGCTACACGGATTTGTTGTTAACCTCCTATAGTCGCTTCATATATTTGTGCATATCCACTCCTGTCCGATGTGTACACAACATATTTTCCATCCGGACTAAATGATGGATGTGGATGTGTATGTTGTGGTGCATAAACTGAAATCGGGCCATCAGCATAAGGAAAAGGTCCGTTCCAATGTTCACCGATACTGGAGGCATCTGGATAACAGAGTGTTTTCGGTTCACCTTTCTCATCATGCGGATCAAATGTTATAATGCCTATATCTGGAAAATTTGTATCTGCAACCATCATTGTTCCATCAGCATTACAAATTGCGTGCCATGCATTGAATGTTGCTACTTGACGTTCCTTACCGGTATCAACGTTGATACATCTCACACCGTGATTCCAATCAACGAAAGCAAGTTCACGCGTTCCTGGAATCCAAGTTTCGTGTGTAATCCACTCGTTTTTTTCAACATTACGTGCATATAGACGACGGTTTCCTGTACCATCTCTGTTGATAACCCAAACTCTATCGGTTAGTGGTCCCGCATAATAGAGCAGGTCTGAATCGTCAGGGCAAAATTGTAGGTGTCCAATACTATCTCTTTGAAGGATAATTTCGTGTTCACCTGTATTCGTGTTGACAATAGCAAGTGCTGATTCTTTGCCAACATTGAAGCGAACTGCCCACCATTTGTCATCATGACTGAGTGCGGTTGTGCCCATCGCAGCACCTACCATGCCCTTCTCACGCATCTCTGTGGCATCAAAGTTGACTAACTCACGTTCATCTAATGTATCCAAGTCAAGTCGCCACCCGCTTGTACCTGCGGTAAAAAAGACGTATTTACCATTTCGTGATGGATGGACTGACCATTCGCTTATATCCGGTCTATCGGTCAATTGCTTCAGTTCACCAGTCGTCCGTTCTTCTGCAAAAATCTGTGGAGAACCTGTGCGATGCGAAACAAATATCAACCGCTGCATTGCGTTGTCATACGCTGGTATAATAAAGAACGGATGATGGTGATGAGCAGATGCTCGTGTTACTTGTCTGATAGGCGTTCCGGTACGTCTATCGTAAAATGACCGGGATTCAGATGGATATACTGTCCCCTTTCCCATCTATCTATTCCCTATGTAGAGCATTATGGATGATTATTTTTTTATCCGATTGTTGTTATTCTTCAAATGCAGCATCAAAGGCAACAGCAGATGGTTCGAAATCGTATCCTTTCACAGCACTACATGCTTCGCTTGCACCGTGTTCACGATCCATACCACTATCTTCCCATTCTATAGAAAGTGGACCATCATAGCCAATATCGTTGAGAGCACGAATGATCTCTTCAAAATCTATTTTTCCACGACCGATGGATCGAAAATCCCAGTAACGTTTTGAATCACCGAAGTTCAGATGTCCACCAAATACACCTGACAACCTCGCTGTATCAGACCACCACACATCTTTCATGTGAACATGATAGATGCGATCGCTGAGGCGTTCAATGAATGCGATATAATCAACACCTTGATAGCCAAGGTGACTGGGATCGTAGTTGAACCCGAATGTCTCTCTATCCTCAAGTACTTCAATGGCGCGTTCAGCAGTGACGATATCAAAGGCTATTTCTGTTGGATGTACTTCAAGTCCGAACTTTACGCCTACCTCATCAAACACATCAAATATCGGGTTCCACCGGTCAGCAAAATCTTGAAAACCTGCGTCAATCTGTGCATCATCAACTGGAGGGAATGAATAGAGCAGGTGCCATATAGAACTTCCTGTAAATCCATTAACAACATCAACACCGAGTTTTGCGGCGGCACGTGCTGTGTTCTTCATCTCTTCTGCTGCACGTTCCTGAACACCAGAAGGATCACCATCTCCCCATATTTGCTCTGACAGAATACCTTGATGTCGGCTGTCAATATTATCGCAAACAGCTTGACCAACAAGGTGATTACTAATTGACCATACTTTCAATCCATATTTAGCAAGTAGGTCATGTCTACCTTGACAGTAACTATCATCTGAGAGTGCTTTGTCCGTCTCAAAATGATCTCCCCAGCAAGCGAGTTCTAATCCATCATAACCCCATTCACTGGCTTTCTTTGCTAAATCTTCAAGTGTCAAGTCTGCCCATTGTCCTGTAAACAGAGTAACAGGTCTTGCCATATTTCTTCTCCTTTATTCTTTAAGTAGAACGTATCTCATAATCCTTGTAGGGACGGGGTTTCCCCGCTCGATTAGAAGCACCCTTTCTTTCTGAGGGTGAGGCAGCCTCACCCCTACGATAAAGATGTGATTTTATACAAGAGAATATGAGATAAACTGTAGTAACGATTCTTATTCTAAAAATATATCTTAATCTTACGCTGGTGGTGTATACTTTGCATCAACCCAGGCACGTTGTTTTCCACTTTCTACTGCGGTATTGATAAAATGCACGCCGCGTGCCCCATCCTGTACCGTCGGATAATCGGTGTCAAATTCACCCGGTGCTTCACCAGCAATTTTTGCTGCCATAGTGCGCGATGCATTGACATATATGTTTGCGAATGCCTCAATAAATGCTTCAGGATGTCCAAACGGAATCCGAGAATTGTGTTGCGTAATCTCTGCCAGATAATCGTTTCCGCGCTTATATACCTGTTCCGGTCCATCAGGGAAACGCACATAAAGATAATTCGGGTTTTCTTGATGCCATTCCAAAGATGCCTCTGTTCCGTAGACACGGATCCGTAGGTTATTTTCCTCACCTACCGAGATTTGTGATGCATATAGCACACCACGAACACCTTCGTCATAATGCACAAGTAGGTTTCCATCGTCCTCTAACAAACGTCCATCAACAAAGGTCGTCATGTCCGCACAAACTTCTTCCATTTCAAGACCAGTGATATAGTGTGCCAAATTTTCTGCGTGTGAACCAATATCTCCAATACATGAAGATGCCCCAGCCTGTTTTGGATCTGTCCGCCAGACTGCTTGCTTCGCCCCTTCGTTTTCCAAGAAGGTTGAGAGCCATCCTTGTGGATATTCAACAACTATTTTGCGTAATGTACCGAGTTTTCCTTCTTTGACAAGTTCACGTGCCTGCTTCACCATTGGATAACCCGTATAGTTGTGGGTCAGTGCAAATATTACATCGTGGGACTTTACAAGATTACACAGTGATTCAGCATCTTCAACCGTTGTAGTCATCGGTTTATCGCAAACAACATGGAATCCAGTTTCTATAAATGTTTTCGCTACATCGTAATGAACATGATTAGGTGTGACGATTGAAACAAAGTCAATTCGTTCTCCTTCGGGGAGTTGACTTTCCTTTTCTGCCATTTCTTTATAAGAACCGTAGACACGGTTATTGTCAAGATAAAGTTCTGCTCCCTGTTGTCGTGACTTCTCTGGAGAGGAAGAAAATGCCCCAGCAACAAGGTCTATCTCCCCATCAAGTGCGGCAGCCTTCCGATGCACAGCTCCAATAAACGCATCAGGGCCACCACCTACCATTCCATAACGTATTTTCCTACCAAGTGGCATATTGTGTATCCATTCCTTATTCGTGGTGCGTAAAACAACGCACGTAAGTTATATAATTTCTGTATCATACAATTATGTCATGTTTCTTCTTATATTTCAAGGTATTTTGCAATTGAACCAGCAGCATTTAATTGTCGATTTTTCTGTCTGAATCGCGGATTACACAGATTGCGCGGAGGAACACGGAACGGTTGTCTTCACTTCATATATCCCACTTCAAAAGATTAACCCTAATGCATTGCAAGCGAGGACAAAATATCGAAAACATATCTGTATCATTCGTGAAATCTGCGATTCGGTCAGAAAAAGTGGTAAACTTCTCATAAGAAACACCTTAAGTACAAACTTTTGCCAAGAACTTTACACACCCGCCCTTTTTAAATGTCAAACTTTAGAGTCATTTATGAAGTTTTTCTAAATTGGGATTTGCAGGATAATTGTCTGAACCAGGATTTTCAGGATTTGTAGATTTTCAGGATTATGAGTATGATATTCCAAAGTTCCTTTGTAAAGGCGGACGGCACACGGTGCTTGCATGCGACTTTGTATTGTCAGAATCGCGGAAGGCACGGAGGACGCGGAAGAACGTGGGCTGGATTTCTGATGTGATGTGATAGTTTTCAATGGGTTGATGTTTATTCTATGATGCGGGATGTTGGATGTGAAGATTCAGAAATCCGTGTTTTTCCGTGAAATCTGCGTAATCCGCGGTTCTGACAAAGGGTCTGAACCAGGATTTTCAGGATTTGTAGATTTTTAGGATTATGAGTTTGGTATTCCAAAGTTCCTTTGTAAAGGTGGATGGCACACGGTGCTTGCATGCGACTTTGTATTGTCAGAATCGCGGAAGGCGCGGAGGACGCGGAAGAACGCGGCTGGTTTCTGATGTGATAGTTTTCAATGGGTTGATGTTTATTCTATGATGCGGGATGTTGGATGTGAAGATTCAGAAATCCGTGTTTTTCCGTGAAATCTGCGTAATCCGCG
>VYFM01000337.1:4587-7047 GCA_009842375.1 Candidatus Poribacteria bacterium
TTGGATGTGAAGATTCAGAAATCCGTGTTTTTCCGTGAAATCTGCGTAATCCGCGATTCTGACAAAAGGCAGTCTCATCCTATGAAAACAACATTGAAACACAAAAAGACCTCTTATCCTGAAAAGCATGGTTCAGAAAAATCCAAATCTTTACCACAATAAGATAGTGTGATATACTACATGCAAATAGGTCAAACCTTTTACGTAACATAGGAACACCTCATGAAATCTAAAATCTATAACATACTTCCATTATTCATGTGTGTAGCACTCCTAATCTCCGCACACACAAATGCCCAAGACTATACTAAATATACTAAATGGAACCTACCTGAAGGTGCAATTGCACGATACGGAAAAGGACACATCAATAAGATGCAGTATTCTCCAGATGGAAGCCAACTTGCGGTACTAACAACAATTGGGGTTTGGGTATACGACACACAAAGCGGGGAAGAACTATACCTACTCACATCGCAAGATGATAGGATATCATCTGCACAATATTCACCTGATGGAAAAACAATCGCAGGATACAGTTGGAATGGCGTGCGTTTATGGGATACAGCGACAGGTCGACTCATAAAAACACTCACAAATGACTCTGTTAATTCATTAGCATTTTCCAAAAATGGTCTCAAAATAGCATGTGGAAATAATAACGGATATGTGAAACTATGGGATGTTAATACAGGTAAAAATATAGGCACACTCATAGGACATACGAAAACTGTATCAGGAGTAGCATTTTCTCCAGATAACACGATTCTTGCAAGTGCAAGCATGGATCAAACGATACGAATGTGGGATACCGATACGGGTAAACACATAACCACACTCATAGGACATACAGATCGTGTTATTTCGGTTGCTTTCTCACCTGATGGCACGGTACTCGCTTCTATCAGTGATGATAACAATGCCCACCTGTGGGATGTTGATACAAGAAAGTCAAGAGCAACCCTTACGGGGCACACGAAAAGAATCAATGCAATGGATTTTTCACCTGACAGCACCACACTTGTGACTGCAAGTGCTGACAACACTGTCCAAAAGTGGGATGTACCAACAGGACAACATAAACAAACGCTTATAGGACATCAACACTACCTTCTCTCCGTAGAATATTCACCGGATGGCTCTACTATTGCAAGCACAGGTTGGGATGGAATTCGTTTATGGGATGCCAACGCTGAAAATCCAGCTTCTGCTTTTATATCTAATATCCGTCAAGTAAGCTCCACTGCATATTCTCCTGATGGAACGAAAATCGCGACTGCAGTATATGATGGAACAATACGACTCGTGGATGTTACTAAGGGGAAACATATTGGTCAACCGGATATAAAAATGATTGCCCCTCCGTTAAATACAGGACACACATTCTGGTGTTATTGCATCACTTATTCACCAGATGGCAACACTATCGCTACAGGGGACAGGAATGGAGTCAATTTGTGGGATGCAGACACAGTCCAACACAAGGCAACATATAAAGGGCATACAGATAATATCAATTCGATAACCTTCTCACCTGATGGAGATACTATATTAGCAGGAACTTGGGATGGAAGGATACATCTGTGGGAGGTAGAAACAGGCGAGTATAAAGGACTCCGCGCAGACGATGATCATACCCTATCTAAAACCGATGAGAGAGGGTACATCACACGCGGAGACCATGTTACCTCGGCAATATATTCACCCGATGGATTCTTTATCGCAAGTGCAGTTGATGAAAAAAATGTACGCTTGTGGGATGTTACAACAGGAAAACATATTGCTACGTTCACTGGACATACCGACCTAATACATTCTATTGCTTTTTCACCAGATGGATCAACTATTGCCAGTGCGAGCAGTGACAAAACCGTTCGTCTGTGGGATGTTGCAACAGGGAAACACATAAAGACACTTGAGGGACATACAAACACTGTTTATACTGTCGCGTATTCACCAGACGGTAATACCATTGTCACTGGTGTAGGTTATGGTAATGACGGAATCTGTATATGGGACGTTGTAACAGGAGAACTTATCAGTACCCTCAAAGATCGTGGTCCCAAATTTTCCATAGTTTTTTCACCCGATGGTACAACGATCGCTGCTGCAAGCGGTGGTGGTGTTAATTTATGGGATGCAGATGCCGGAATACTGCTCAAAACACTGAGTGGACATAGTGGTCTTGTTGAAACTATTGTATATTCACCAGACGGTACAACGATTGCTTCTGTAGACGGTGATGGTACTATGATTTTGTGGGACACCATAAGCGCATTTGGCGTTGATTCGAGGTAAATCCTATAAGTATCCCACGAAAATGGCACTTTATTTATTAGAAATAGTATTAGTTACCAATGCAAACAACATTGACACAAGAAATGGGATGTGAAATAACAGACTCAAAAATCCGCGTAATCCGTGTTCTCTGTGTTTTCAGTGATTCAGACAGTTCAACAT
>VYFM01000441.1 GCA_009842375.1 Candidatus Poribacteria bacterium
ACTATCTACAGGAGGCGTACAAACGCGAACCGAGTGATGAAGAACTCGCTGAATATCTGCATCAAATTAAGGGTGGTTATTAATTGTAAACTTCAGTAGAACTGTAATGTGTATGTATAACTTGGTAGTTCAACTGCTACATAATGTAAGTGGTGATCTGTGCTTATGAGATATGGCATGATACTGAGATCCACCATATAACGCGTTTGGTGTAATGAAAATACAAAACCCAACTAAGTATTATTTTCGTTAAGTCATATACATTTATGAAAAGCCTAATACAAAAGCGGTGCCCTGATTGTGGTTTTATGAATCCTGCAGTGAAGTATTGTGGTGATTGCGGTCAAGCACTTGATGAAATGGACACTTCGCTCAGTACTGCACCTATCAACAAGGCAGAAAGACGGCAGTTGACCGTTTTATTCTGTGATGTGATAGATTCAACTGCCTTGACAGAACAGTTAGATCCAGAGGATTTACGGCAAGTGTTGGATTCGTATCGTGCATCTGTCGCGGATGTCGTGTTAGAATACGATGGTCACATTGCCCGGTATTTTGGTGATGGCATCTTAGTCTATTTCGGATATCCGATTGCTCATGAAGATGCGACACGAAGGGCTGTACAGGCAGGATTAGGTATTGTTGCTGTGTTAGAAAAACTAAATACCCGTTTGATAGAGACATTCGGTATTGCGATTCAGGTGCGTTTAAGTATAGATACTGGGTTGGTAGTTGTTTGGGAAGTAGGCATGCCGACCAGCAAGTCCAGCGCGAATATGTCATCTTTTGAACGTTATCACGGTGATGCGATAGACATTGTGGGTAAAACCCCGAATATTGCGGCGCGTATGCAGCAAGTTGCCCCTCCCAATGGTATTGTTATAGGCGAAACCACACTCAGATTGATTGAAGATTATTTTACCTATCAGGACATGGGTACAATAGAACTGAAAGGTATTTCGCAACCCGTACCGATTTATCAGATACTTGATGAACACCCGGACGGTGCCCTACCGGTATTCAGACGCGAGCAGGCTACACCTCAGCAGCAGAGCAGCGTGACTCCGTTAATTGGAAGAGCACGTCAAGTTGCAACCTTAAAGTCTCGATTGAAGCGTGCGATAACATCATCGGGACAGGTTGTATTGATTGAAGGTGAAGCGGGTATTGGTAAATCGCGTATTGTTGCGGTTATTGCCGAGGAAGCAGTAAATGCTGGGGCACAAATCTTAGAATGCCGAGGTTCTCCAGATTCTCAGAATAGTCCACTTTATCCAATTCTATCACTATTGCAACAACAACTCTTACAGTTCGGAGAAATCGACACTGATAGTACACGTTTGCATAAATTGGAGCAATTTCTACAATCCCATGAAATGTCAGTCAATCCTTTACCTCTATTAGCAGAATTATTAGAGATAGATGGTGACTATCGATCAGTGGAATTGAAACCAGCACAACGAAGAAGACGAACGTTACAAGTACTCGTTCAGATATTTCTGAAAACTGCACAGAAAAAACCACTATTATTAATAGCCGAAGATCTCCATTGGGCTGACCCATCGACCTTGGATTTTTTACATCTATTGATCTCTCGTGTGGAAACAGCAGCACTTCTTGCTATTTTGACATCCCGAGCCGAAATAGGTGTCAATCAGGATAGTACATACGTCGCAGGTAGAGCAAAACTGAAAACACTTACAGAGTTAGCGTGGGTAACTCAGATGACGTTGAGACGGCTAAATGGTAAACAAGTTTCGCAGATGATTTTAGAGGTAGCAGGTGAACAGACGATCCCTGCGGATATATCTAAGCAAATTGCCGTGAAAACTGAGGGTGTACCTTTGTTTGTGGAAGAGTTGACACGTATGGCACTTGAATCTGACTTGGATAATATAGATGTGTCAACAGAGATACCTGCGACTCTGCAGGCATCATTGACTGCCCGTCTTGATAGACTCGGTTCTCGGAAAGAACTCGTCCAACTTGGTGCGACCTTGGGTAGAGAATGGACAGCAGAACTTCTGTATAAGGTCATTATAAGTTTGACTGAAGAACCGGAAGCAGATGAGTTTTTAGCACATCCCGATCAATTTGCGGTATTTCGTTCATTTCCCGAACAGATGGACGATAATACGTGGCTTCAAAAAGAATTACAGCAGCTCGTTGAAGCAGAAATCTTACGGATACGACAGACTCACGAACATAAACAGATCTTTACTTTCAAGCATCCGATGATACGTGAAACAGCGTATCAAGCGTTGTTAAGGAGTACGCGTCAAACCTATCATCGTCGTATTGCGACTGTGTTATGCGAGTCATTTGGTGATGTAGTACGTGTGCAACCGGAATTAGTAGCATATCACTACACAGAGGGTGAATTACCTGAACGGGCTATTGAATTTTGGCAACAAGCGGGTCAACGCGCAGTAGAAAGATCCGCGAATGTTGAAGGGGTCCGTCATTTGACGCAAGGATTAGCATTGTTAGAAACAATGCCAGAAAACCCCGCACGTGATGCACGAGAATTGGTGATCCAAACAACGTTAGGTCCAGCACTTATTGCAACGATGGGATATGCTGCGCCTGAAGTAGAAAAGACGTACACACGCGCAAAAGCCCTGTTGGAGACTATGCCAAATAATGAACGTATGCTTGTCCGGTTTCCGATTCTGTTTGGATTATGGCTTTGTTATTTGGTTCGTGCGAAGTTACAAACTGCTCGAGAGTTAGGGGAACAGTGTCTTGTGATGGCACAACAACAAGCGAACACTGTGTTAGAAGTTGAAGCGCATCGTGCATTGGGTGCTACGCTTTATTACCTCGGTGAGTTGAAAATGGCACGTGCCCATGTTGAAGCAGGAATTGCCCATTATGATCCACATCAACATCCAGTTGACACTTTTTTCCACTATCTTGCTGACCCAGGGATGACTTTGCATGCTTACGCTGCACCATTGGTATGGTGTTTAGGTTATCCAGAACAAGCATTAGCACAATTAGATGCTTCCCAAAAGATGGGAGAGGAACGTCGGCATCCGTTCAGTCAAGTGGTGTCTTTACATTTTGGTGGGATACTTTTTCAACAACGCCGCGAGACAGAGAAAGTAGACAGGTATGCGACAGAACTCAGCGCAATATGCAAGGAACACGGTTTTTCTGTGTGGGCACCAACGGGTAAGATTATGAAAGGTTGGGTATTACAGCAAAATTCAGACGAACCACACGAAGAGGGTTTAGCCTTGATTCGAGAAGGAATTGCTGAATGGAAGGCAAATCGATCCAGAGTATTACTTCCGGTCTACCTTGGGATGTTGGCGGATGCTTATGGACAGGGCGGAAAACCGCAAGAAGGTCTCCAGACAATAGAAGAAGCATTTGAAGCAGCTGCTGAGAGCGGTGAAAGAACGAACGAAGCAGAACTCAATCGACTCAAAGGTGAACTATTGCTAAAATTGGGTGCTACTGAACAAGGTAGGTATTCTGAAGCGGAGGTATACTTTGAAAAGTCGTTGTCTATTGCCCGGCATCAAGAAGCGAAATCGTGGGAACTTCGAACGGCTGTTAGCTTAAGCAGACTTCTGATTGCACAGAACCGTCATGATGATGCGTACTCGCTTCTTAAACCGATATATGAGCGGTTTACGGAAGGTTTTGACACTGTTGACTTGACAGAGGCGCGTGAGTTGTTGCAGGTATTAGATGGAGAAAGAAAAATATGAGACTTGGTGTTGTTGGTATATGTAGTGATTTCCGAACACTAAATCAGGAAGAGATAGATGCGGTTCAGAAATTGCAGTTTACAGGGGTGAGTTACCATTTTGCAAGTTCCAATATTCCACTTGTTTCTCCAGAAGAAATAACGCGATGTAGATTTCTCCTTGAAAAAGCACAGCTTGATTTGGTACAATTTGGTATAACGTATTCTGAATGTCTGTTTGATCCGAGTGTTTCAGTCCGTGAGGCAGCGATTGAAGCGGTCAATTGTGGTATGAGAGTGGCGCGAGAACTCGGAGCACATCATTATCTATTTCGTCCTGGTAGTTTAAATCCTGATGGCGCATGGACTTCTCATAAAGATAACTATTTACCAGAATCGATGGAAAGGTTAATTGAGACGTTAAAACCAATTGCAGAGAACGCAGAACGTGAAACGTTGACACTTGTTATGGAAACGCATGCTGTCTCAATTATGGATTCACCTGAGACATGCAGAGAGATAGTTGAGAGCGTGGGTTCTGATAGACTACGGATTGTGATGGATTTTGTCAACCATTTTCAAACACTCAGACAGGTATATGAAAGTGAAGCGAGGCTTAATCATATTTTTGATGTGATGGGACCGATTGCTCCTATGGCACATATTAAGGACATTCGCGTTGAAAACGGATTGGTTTTACACCTGAATGAAGAGGTTCCTGGTGAGGGAGAATTGGAAATTGGAGTGGCATTAAAACGGTTTAACGAACTTTATCCTGATGGCTATGGGTTAATCGAACATCTGCCGTTAGAGAAAATTCCACTTGCGAACACAAATGTCCGGAAAATTGCATCTGAAAATGGGGTAGATATCTATTAATTGGGGGTATGCATCATGTTAAAGAAAAGACAAGTTTTCCTGTTGATTCTCGTTATAGGAATGGTGTTTGCAGCGTACTCAGCGATAGGTCAGGAGGAGAATATCGTTGACGATGTTCAGGAAGGTGCGAAAGGTATTTGGGAGAAGATTAGATTACCTGTTATCGCTGCTGTGCTGATGTTTGTTTTCCAAGGGATTATTTATGTCATTAATCTGTTCAAAAAAGACAGATTGCTTAAGACACTTCTTGGTAAGTATGTAGTTTTTCATATGAAAAATGGACATCGTTATCGGGGAACGATGCGTTTGGATACCAGAGGTGCAGAAATCATTTCGGAAGAATCTCGTCAACGTGGACAGGCACCGAGTTATATTTTCGGTAAGGATGAGTTAGAGAAACAGATTGGTGCATATATCCGTTATCACGACATGATGAATGATAGAGAAAAGCGCGAACGCGCTTGGGATCTTGAAAATCTCACTAATCCTCCGATTACCCAACGTTTAGTTCGAAGAATCAGAAACATGTTTATAGAACTGAATAAAGCTGTCCAAAATGCAATCAGCATGTTATGGGGTGGTATCAGAAGGGCTGCAAGCCCATTGCAACAACAGTTACAACGAATTGATACGACTGCTAAAGAACTCGGTGGAGAAGGCGATGCCGTGAGTACACTCAACAAATTGGAAGCTGAATCCAAGGAATTTTTAAAAGAGGAGAGTTATGAGCGGATTATTGAACGTCTTGTTGGAACTCGTGTCAAAATCAGAATAAACGGTGTGGAACATGGTAATGGAGAATATTTTGCTCTTTTCAAGGATTACAACGGACAAAACATGGTCTTCATGAATGTGAAAGATAAGGATGGTAAAGGTTTTAGAGACCATTGGGGTTACGATCATGAGTACAAACACAATATCAACAACTTCAATCGACGGGATGAACGCGGTTTGAGATGTCGCATGATTGAGGATGATCAAGGCAGATACTTTTTAGTTTTTGAGAACAATACCGCCTATACCATACAAGTAGGTAAGGTTCTGCTACATGATGGATCACCGAACTGGGAGAGGAATTTTGAGTTCAAGTTCCATATTGAACCACTCAGTGTGAGAAGAGTTCGACTTAATCCTGTCTCAAGGCATAGAGTGGGTCCATTTGAACGTGTCACGACTCCTGAACACCGAACACCGAGGAATTTTAAGAAGATAAGGCTTGACTTCCGATCTTTTCGAGATGCTGATGTTATTTTCCCTCGTAGTGTGTGTACTATTATCGAAAGTGCTGAGAAACAACAACAGGAGATGTTCAGTATATCTGCATTGACAGACGCGATTCTTGACCGAAGTGAATCTGAAGAAATTGCTATACAGGATACCCAAGGTCGACCAATTCATGGTATGAACCTGGTACATGGCTATGTTACCAACGTCAATGAGGATCGTATTGATCTCAAGACGATTGATTTAAATTATAGTCGTCGTTGGGAAGTAGAAAGTGCGTATACGCATTTTGATAATACATTACGTCACCAAGATCCTGTTCATCGTCGGATGATTCCATATTTTGCGAACAAATTGGTTGCCCAAAATGCACTTGTAGAACAGATACGTGATAACCCGCTTCAAAAAGAAGCATTTTCTCAATTTGCATACCCCAAGCTAATCAAAA
This sequence comes from Candidatus Poribacteria bacterium, assembly GCA_009842375.1. Taxonomy (GTDB): domain Bacteria; phylum Poribacteria; class WGA-4E; order WGA-4E; family WGA-3G; genus MSPOR6. The sequence goes on from VYFM01000441.1 coordinate 6,252, forward strand.
AACGGTTGCGTCTCCCATTGCAGAAGTTTTTGCCATCGAATGGTGAACTCCGTCTCCCACTTAAGGTGATGGCACTAACAGGCAACGGTACTGATGTGGAATATCCTTTCCTTGAGCGTTTTGAATATGTCAACGAACACCATATGCTGTATGAATCAGTTGATAACCTACGGAATGAACGACTTGCGAAAATGGATATATTGTGGATAGGAAACGGTGAAATATATAAAGCGGGTTACCGCTTTAATATTGATACTGAACACCGTATCAAGAATTTCGTTAGTCAAGGTGGTGTTGTTATTGTATCGGGACAGGATGTGAAGGCGAATTATAGACAGAGACGGGGAACTGGGTGGATTCCCGAACCGTTGACAGGTGTAGAATATGATGAAACGGATGAACTGCTACCGACTTCTCAAGGGAGAAGGAGCCGTGTTTTCCATACACCGAATTTGCTTAATACTACACCCGAGACCAAAGAAATTCCATTGGTTAAACTTGATGATATGTGGGTAGACCCGCTTGGCAAATGGAATTCACTCGCTAAATCAACTGTAGAGGAAGATGCTTCGGCACTGCTTACGTTACCATTTCAGAAAGGTTTGTATATTGTTACGAGTTTGAAGAATGATACAGAGAAGGATGTGGAAACAAACAAGAAATTGATGGAAAATTTGTTATTCTTCTCTGTTAAGTGGATAGACAATCAGAAATGGCGACAGCGTTTTGGGTTAAATCGGTAATTACATTGACGAAACACGAAAGGTGTTATTAGGAAATAAATC
>VYFM01000396.1 GCA_009842375.1 Candidatus Poribacteria bacterium
CTCTTATATGTATTTAAGGAAGCATTTTGGATTAATAATAGGTTTGACCTGACATATTTTAAACTGATGATAACTGACCCTAACAAGAGGGAATTGGTTATCAACAGTTTCAATATGGGTATAGCAGTTACCCTGTTTACAAGCATTATAAGCCTACCGCTTGCCTATTTCCTAACACGGTTTAGGTATCCGGGTCGTAATCTTCTTCGTTCTGTCATCCTAATACCCATGATAATGCCTCCCTTTGTTGGTGCAATCGGAATGCAAAAGTTTTTCGGTAAATATGGTAGTATCAACACGTTCCTCATGAAACTCGGTTTGATGGATCAAACGGCACCGATTGATTGGTTTGAAGGAGGATTTTGGGGAGTAGTCCTACTGTCAACATTACACCTTTATCCGATTATGTATCTAAATATAGTCGCTGCCTTATCGAATGTAGATCCGAGTCTTGAGGAAGCAGCGGAAAATCTGGGGGCATCTCGGTTTAAAATATTCCGGAGTATAACGTTACCTTTGATGATGCCTGGTTATTTTGCTGGGGCAATTATCGTCTTTATCTGGTCATTCACAGACCTCGGGACACCTCTTATCTTCAACTATAACGATGTCATTGCAGTTGAAATATTCAACCTCGTTAGTGAAGCTAACCTAAATCCAATGGGTTATGCCCTTGTCGTACTTGTGATTGTGTTGACTGCTATAGCGTTCTATGCCTCTAAGAAATGGACTGGCACTAAGCATTATGAGATGCTCGGACGGGGTCATGTAACTACACGTGAAATAGATGCTAATTTAGTGATGCGAACCATCATATATCTGTTTATTGGTGGATTGACATTCATAGCTTTGCTACCACATATCAGTGTTATTTTATTGTCTCTAACTCCGGATGCAGGTGAATGGTTAAGGTCAGTGTTTCCGGAATCGATTACATTTAAACATTATGGTGAGGTATTCACACATTCGGTTACCTTACCAAGTATTCTCAATAGTCTTAAATATAGTATCTTCAGCACTTTGATAGCTCTATTATTAGGTGTTGCGATTGCTTATCTATTGACACGTAAACGACTACCATTTCAGAACCTGTTGGATGCAGTTGCCATGCTTCCATTAGCCTTACCTGGGGTTGCAATTGCCTTTGGTTATATGGGAAGTTTTTCAGATACATCACTTCTTCTAAGGCATTTACCAGATGGTCTAATTGAAGTGATTGATCCCAGACATAATCCTACATTTCTATTAATTACCGGATATGCGGTGAGACGTTTACCTTATATGCTACGTTCAATATACGCAGGATTCCAGCAAACCAGCATTACTTACGAAGAAGCATCACAAAACATGGGAGCAACGCCAATCAGAACTCTATACAAAATAACATTGCCTTTGGTTTTCGCGAACATCCTTGCAGGTGCAATTTTAGTTTTCTCCTTTTCTATGCTTGAGGTAAGTGAAAGTCTTATATTAGCACAACAGGAAAGACATTATCCCATTACAAAAGCAATTTGGGATCTATCACAACGACTTGGTGAAGGATCTTACATTGCCAGTGCGCTTGGTGTTATCGGGATGCTAATATTAATTGCGTGTCTCCTCGGTGCTGGACGTGTACTCGGTAGCAAGTTGGGTGAGATTTTCCGTATTTAAATGTGATACACGATATGACAAAGCTTAGGTCGTAAGATACTTTTCTCACTTAGACATTCGATTTGGTTAAGGATGTACGCTTTAGTTATACCTTTCGCCCCACTGGGGCTTTAGTGTGCATGTCATAGGTTGCTCTACTTGCTCCGACCTACGGGACTGTATGTAAGCATACGGGCGAGGCGACCTCACCCCTACGATAATGTAAGAAGTGCAACGAATTGAAATTATAAACGCATCTCTTCCTTAAATTGATGCCTATAGGTTTTCGCGCGGTCTCTACCCGACCTACAATATAAACCTACAAAATGCACCTACCACATGTGTATAGGTTCTGCCTGATTTTCCTTGACACACTTTTTCTGGATTGCTAATATACATCAAAATGATAGACTAACTACTTCCTCCGATATATACTGGAGAATTCCTAATGAACGAAGAACAGAAATATCTATTTGATCTAACGGGTTATATAATCGTTGAAAATGCACTTTCCAATGAAGAAGTGGAACAGTGTAATGCGGCAATTGATCACCACATAGAAAATCTGAAAGAACGCGAGAACTCTTTGGCAGGTGGTTCAGCAGCATTATCAGGAACTGCACATCGGATGGATATGGGTGGGATGTTGGCATGGGAAAAACCTTGGTGTGAACCCTTCCGCGCATTGTTGATACATCCAAACATAAAACCGCATTTAGAGGAAATATTAGGCAGACAGTATAGACTTGATCACGGTCCAGGCTTAATCGCTATGGAAAATGGCACAGAAGGCGGTACTTTGCACGGTGGCGGAATTGAGCGACCTAATTTCTCAGAAGCATATTTCTTCAAATATGGACGTATCTATACTGGACTTACAGTCGTGGAATATATGCTTGCAGATGAAGGTACTGGGGATGGAGGATTAGCACTGATTCCCGGTAGCCACAAAGCAAACCTTCCATGTCCAAGTAACATGAAACGTTACGAAAAACACCAAAATCTGGTGCAAGAGATCAATGCAAAAGCAGGTGATGCTGTTATTTTCACAGAAACCTTAACGCACGGAACGCTCCCTTGGAAAGCCGACCATCAAAGACGTGCACTTCTCTATAAATTCAGTCCCGGATTTCAAGCATATAGTGCTGGAGCACATCGCATTGAATATCCTGACTATATTGAAGATATGTCTCCTGAACAGCGCGAGGTGATGGAAGCACCGCACATCAGACATTAGGATGATTGATATGACGAACTTGAAAATTGCTGTTATAGGATGTGGAAGTCGAGGACGTGGTCACATGCAAATCCTCTCAAATTTTGAGGACGTTGACCTTGTGGCAGTCTGCGATCCGGTAAAAAATGCACGAAACAGTGCAGGTGAAGCATTCAATGTGTCAGAACGTTATGAAAGTATTGAAGTGATGCTGGACAATGAGACACTTGATGCGATTTTCATTGCTACACCCGCACATCTAAACGCAGAAGCAGCATCCCCATGTTTAGAACGTGGAATTGATACACTACTCGAAAAACCGCCTGGAATGAGTGTGGAAGAAACAATTAATTTACGTGATACTGCCGAGAAAACCGGTGCGAAAGGAATGGTAGGGTGGAACCGTCGTTTCCATCCAATTATTACACAAGCAAAACAGATGGTAAAAGACCGTGGTGATGTCACGCAACTGGTTGGTGAGTTTCATAAGAGCATCACTCGGTTAGCACAATACGGTAGATTTCCTGAACATCTTATGGATAACATGTTTTTGGAAACCCCTATTCATGCTTTAGATACGCTTCGTGCAATCGCTGAGTCTGATGTGCAGGAAGTCCATAGTGTCGTAAAACGGACGATATCTAAGTACAAGGATGTTCATGCAGCCTTAATTCTATTTGAAAATGGCTGTGTTGCTCAACTTATTGCCAACTATACCACAGATGCACGCCTTGAACGATACGAGATACACGGTAGAGACATATCAGCGTATCTTGAGGGTGTGTCTCATGGTACTGTTTTCTGTGATGGCACACAACACAAACTCACCGAACCGGGTAGTGGTGGCACCGTTGAGCAGAACCGATATTTTCTGGATTGTATAAAATCTGATACACCTGTTTCTCTTCCTGCAGCAAATCTTGATGAAGCAGTGAAGACAATGGAACTTGCTGGCAGAATATTAGAAAGTATTGATAAGTAGTCTATCCAAACCGTAAACATAATCCATTGGCAGTCTTACTCTTATAGCTTAATGCAAATAACAGGAACGAACCGATGCCTACAATAGAACAACGACTTGAAGCCTATAAAACTGATGGTTTCACAATTTTTGAGAAGGTTTTTGACGAAACACAGATGCAGCTATGGAAAGAAAAACATCAGGAACTCTCTGCTGCGCACAATGGGCAAACATGGTTTGGCAATACCTTGGAATTAGCACCAGAACTGATGTGGTCGGCTGTCTCACATCCAACTATTCTTGAATTTATAGAAAAGGTGATGGGTCCTTTTGTCCAGTTAGACAACCTTACCCTTGCAGCTTTTCCGTCTATTGAACAGGAAAAAGCGGAGGGTAGAGTATCAGGATGGCATCGTGATCGGTGGGCTCATGTTCCATTTACTGATGCATACCACCGTCCGAATGCTGTCAATGCAATATCATATCTTCAAGACCTTACAGATGAATTTGGTCCTCTCCGTGTGATTATTGGTTCACACCGAACACCGTTGACGATTGAAGACGCTAACCGCGGAATACCTCATCCTGATGAAACTATTATTCACATGAAAGCTGGTGATGTTGTGATTACGCATAACGGTCTCGTTCATTCTGGTACGCCGAATACATCTGGTCAGCTACGATACTTTTTTAGTATCTACTATAACCTAACATGGTTGAAACATACTGATCATCATTCAGGACCACACACCCAAAAACTGCTTGCAGACGCTAAAGCAGCAAACAACCATCAATTGATGAGACTTCTCGGTGTAGATGAGCAGCTGCAACCACGTTGTAACTCAGGTTTTCTTCATTCCGATGAAGAACGATGGGAACAGTGGGCTGCTGCTGACCGTGCTGCTATAAAGGAGAATTAGTCAATGGCTGAAGGACCAGTAGTTCCTCCACATTTGAATGTAGAACTTGATCACGAATTACAAGCAGAAGTGAACTTTTTCTTGAAATGGGGGTACCTTATTGTCAATGACGCGGCAACGCCTGAACAGATTGAGTCATTGCGAGAGGCACTTGATGAAAGCTATGAACGTCATGAGAAAAGCCAATTCATCGGTGAGTTGCTTGAAGAGGACGATAGGTTTGCGTTTCTGCTTGACAATCCACCAGTGATGAAACGGATGGAAGCGATATTAGGGACATGTGTCCAACTGCATAGTGCAACGGCGCGTATCACTGAACCGGGAACTCCTGACCAAAATTGGCATCGAGATGGTCCTTGGCCTGTTGATCAATTCGGTACACCTTATGGGAGTCTACCTGCTCAGATCAACTGTGGTTATTATTTAGATGAAATAACTGATGAATCTGGTCCAACAGTAGTCCAACCCGGTAGCCACAGAGCACCGTTTCGCCCACCACCTTCCCCGGTTCAACTCCCTGATGAAAAACGTGTTTTAGTTTCCCCAGGGCAAGCCGTTATGTTTGATGGTTGGACGTGGCATCGTGGTGCTGCAAATACCTCTTCAGAACGGCGTCGCGTCTGTCTTATGTGTTATCAGAATGCTTGGATGAAATCTCGGGAACCTTTTAATGGACCACGCGTCACACGACTACGTGAAGAAGGAACACCCCAACAAAAGTTGTTGCTCGGTGCAATTCCAAAATGGTAATTTTTACAACATTGTGCCATTACATAAGGAGATAATATATGAATGTAGCTTTTATTGTTATTGACACTTTACGTTATGATTATATCGGTGCTAACGGCAATGATTGGATAGAAACACCCAACATTGACAGATTTGCTTCAAAAGCTTGGGCATTTGACCGCGCATTTTGTGCAAGCTTCCCAACAATACCCTATCGTACTGATGTTATTACAGGTCAATATGGTGCCCCATTTCATGCTTGGAAACCACTCAGACATGAAAGACAGACATTACCACGAACTCTTGCGAAAGAAGGATACGCTACGCAGCTTCTTCATGATACACCTCACCTTGTAAACGGCGGACATAACTTTGACTGGCCCTTTCATGCATGGACATTTATACGTGGGGCAGAAGTAGACCGTGACTGGATTATGGATCATGTCCCGATGCCAGACAATTGGGTAAAAGAACCACTCTTCGATTGTCTTGACGATGGTGCATTTAAATCAAATATGCTACGAAGTTATGCGCGTGCCAATAGAAATCGTAAGACGCTTGCAGACTGGAACTGTGCTAAACTCTTCAACACCGCAGCGCAATTCCTAAAAGATAACGCAAAAAGAGAGAATTTCTTCCTTTGGGTTGACTGCTTTGATCCGCACGAACCATGGGATGCACCACCGGAATTTATGAAAAAATATGATAAACGTCCAAGTTATGATGGCAACATTGATCCACGCAGCCTCGGTGGTAGAAACAAAAATGTTCTGTCTGATGTGGCGAAGCAACATATAAAAGATCAATATGCTGCTAAGTTAACATGGATGGATCACTGCTTCGGTGAGTTTGTGGATGCGCTTGAAGCTACTGGACTTGATAAGAATACCGCTGTTATTCTCACAGGCGACCACGGGACGAATGTCGGTGAACGCGGTTCGTTTGGTAAAGGGCAACCTGTTCGTGAACAAGAGGGACATGTTCCGCTCTTTGTCCGTCTCCCTGAGGGGGACACAGGACGTAGTAACGTTATTGTCCAACCCCAAGATTTCTTTCCAACAATATTGAATATACTTGGTATAGATCGTCCGGACGGTCTTGAGGGACACGACTTTTTAACACCTGCACGCGAGAATGGATCAGGTGAACGAGAGATTGCATTGTCAGGTGGTAGTATCCAAAATTGGACGCAAGCAGGTAAAAGAAATAAAGGAATCCTTTTTACTGCCTTTGACCAAGATTGGAACATAGAAGTTTCTGCTAAACCTGAAAACTCCAGACTGATTAAACTCGGTTCAATAGAATATGTTCAAGATCAACATCAAGATGTCGTTGCGAAACTACATGCTGCGGCGGTTGAAGAGATTTCAAAACGTGGTATAGATCCAGCTTTGATGAAATGGTTACGTAGTGGTGGAGAGGCTGAATTTCCATCGGGTTGTTCTTTCTTTGATGGGTATCCTGGACCGGAAGGGTATTCAGCGTATTTCGGAAGACTTTATCCAGGTGAATAGAATTGATTGACATTGTGTATAGAAA
>VYFM01000567.1 GCA_009842375.1 Candidatus Poribacteria bacterium
CAAACATACACACATACAGATATTTACCAAATTACTGTCATAACACTTACCTGCCTGTGATATAAGAAAGCAGCATTTAAAATGTTTTACCATCTATTTTTTGAAACCCTTGGTAGTATATTTCAGCCATTTGAAGTTTTTGGTTCGATTCCTTTTCGTGCTGTATATGCCACAGCCACAGCTCTCGTTATTTCGCTTGTTTTAGGACCGTTTATGATCAAACGGTTAAAACAGTTGCGAATCGGGGAACATATTCAAGAAGAGGTAGAAAAAGCTCAGCAGCAAAATGAAGATCAAAACAAGTCTGGAACACCAACGATGGGTGGAATCCTAATTATTGTTGCGGTGTTGATATCTATCGTATTTTGGGCGAAGTTGAATCAACCTTTCATCTACCTAATGATCTTTACGACGCTCTGGTTTGGCGGGCTCGGGTTTTTAGATGATATGTGTAAAATTAGCAGGAAACAATCGCTTGGACTACGCGGTTGGCAAAAAATAGTCCTACAAACAATAGGTGCTTTAGCGATTGCATGCTATCTTTATCAATGGGGTCCTGTTGAAGCAAATGATGCAGCCAGTCGTACTGCGTTACATATTCCTTTTATTAAAAACATCCAGCCTAATCTTGGGTTTCTTTTTATCCCATTTGCAACCTTAGTGATCGTTGGTACATCAAATGCTGTGAATCTGACAGATGGTATGGATGGATTGGCGATTGGATGTACATTATTCGTCGCGGCGACGATTGGTGCGTTAGGGTATTTAACAAGCCATAATTTGATAGCAGAACACCTTAACCTGTCACACTTACCAATTGGTGGTGAGGTTACTGCGATCTTTTGTGCCTCCTTAGCCGGAGCAGGTTTGGGTTTTCTATGGTATAATGGACATCCTGCCCAATTATTTATGGGGGATACAGGTTCTTTACCATTGGGTGCAACACTTGGTACATCTGCATTGTTAATAAAGCAAGAATTTCTACTTATTATAGTTGGTGGTATATTTGTTGCCGAAGCATTATCTGTCATCATACAAGTCTGGTCTTACAGAACTTTTGGGAAACGTGTCATCAAGATGTCCCCTCTTCATTACCATTTCCTACTATCAGGATGGAAGGAATCTAAGGTGGTAATCCGTTTTTGGATTGTTGCCCTGATATTAATGTTGATAGCACTAAGTACATTGAGATTGGGATAATAAGGTATGCTGTAAATTACTCCTGCTTACATGTTCATCAAATGAGGTAAATGTTGAAATATCCTAACATAGACAGTTATGTAGGAAAAAGAATCACGATTTTTGGAGCAAATCGCAGTGGCATCGCAATTGCACGGTTACTTTTTGATCTTGGTGCGATTATATCCCTCACAGATACCCGTGACTCAGGTGCATTGGCTGAAGAAATTTCTCAATTAGACGGTCTACAGTTACAATATTACCTTGGTGGACATGATGCATCCTGTATTGCTAAAGCTGAATTAATTATTGTTTCGCCAGGTGTTCCATTAGATATTCCAATTTTAGTTGAAGCGAAAAATAGGGATATTCCTATTTTGGGAGAATTGGAGATATCAGCAAGTCTATGTCAAGCTCGCATTGTAGCCATCACAGGCACAAAAGGAAAATCTACAACAACCCTTATGGCAGCAGCAGTTCTTGAGAAGAGTAATCTTTTTTCTTCTGTGGTAGTTGCTGGAAATATAGGTGTTCCGTTAGCAAGTATCGTAGCAACATTAACAAAGACAGATATCGTAGTCTTAGAGGCAAGTAGTTTTCAATTAGAGAGTACCAACACTTTCTGTCCTGAAGTGAGTGTTGTTTTGAATTTTTCACAGGATCATCTGGATCGACATAATACAATGGAGTCGTATTTCAATGCAAAACGCAAAATATGCGTCAACCAAACTGAATCGGAATGGATCGTGCTGAATGCATCAGATCAAGTTGTAATGGGTCTAAATAAGGACACTGACGCTAAGAAGGCTTATTTTACTGACAATCTTGAAAATGGTGAGAAGGAGTTGGGTTTATTATGTCAAAGATTAGCATCGAGGACGGGTGCCCGTCTGCGGAACGATGCAGATAACATCGGCATTTATACTTTTAGAGATAATCATGAACATTGGATATGTAATACTGCAGAAATGCCGTTAGTAGGTGCTCATAATGTTCGGAACGCACTTGCTTCAGCTGTAATTGGTACGATCTACGATGTTAATCCTACGGACATCAGAAAAGCTATCCTTGAATTCAACCGGACACACCCTGCTCTTGGTCATGCTTTTGAAAAAGTTAGCGTTATCAATGGAGTAGATTACATAAACGATTCGAAGGCAACAAACGTCTTAGCAACATACGCTGCACTTGAATCAATCAAAGTATCAACAAATCTGAATGAGAATACTAAACGGGTTTTCTTAATTATAGGTGGTTTTGATAAAGGCAACGACTACGAAACCATTATTGAACTTGTCTACACCACAGTAAAAATACTGATATTGCTTGGAGAACATACACAGAACATACAAAAGAAACTTGCCGGTTGTGCTGAAATGTATCATGCTGCATCAATGTCAGCAGCAGTTGAATTTGCTCATTCTCAGGCAACACAAGGTGACATCGTGCTTTTGTCTCCAGCAAATGCAAGTTTTGATATGTATTCAAATTACAAAGAACGTGGTGAAGATTTTAGAAGAGTTGTAAAGTCACTTGAAACCTGAATAAACACGCAGAAAATAAATTATGCAAAATCAAAATACACTCAATTATAGCAATCCGTCTATAATTTCATCTGATCGAGATCGTCCATTACTTACAGGTATCGGTAGGGTAGACACTGGGTTGCTTGCTGTTACACTATGCTTAGTTGGGATAGGTATGTTAATGGTTTATAGTGCAGGGCATGTATTATCAAGCAATCAGTATGGAATCAGTTTTCATTATTTAAGGATCCAAGCTATAGCCTGTGTAATAGGCTTGGTTGGTATGGGGATTGCTTCATACATCCCATATAGGTTTTATGAAAAGTACAGTAATTTGCTACTTTTCCTTGCATTTGTGTTATTGATCCTTGTTTTTACACCTATAGGTATGGGCGTACGTGGAGCAGAAGGTGGTACTTTTAGACGATGGATTGCAATAAAGAGTATTCGGTTTCAACCCGTGGAATTTGCGAAAATTGCCTTGCTAATTCATACAGCACATTTCTTAGCAAGAAAACCAGAACGTATTAAAAGTTTTTTTCATGGCGTGTTACCTAACATTCTTATAATCGGTTTGATGTTTGGTTTAGTTGCCAAACAACCTGATTTTGGTTCTGCAGTTCTTTTAGCGGCAACCGCGGGATGTCTGCTGTTCATCGGAGGTATCAGATTATCTCACACGTTCATGTTAGTAGGTGCTGGTGTATCATTGCTAACAGGATTTATTATAAGTAATCCATACAGACTAAGACGTTTGACTGATTACTGGGCATCCTTACAATCCCCGGATGCAACGAGTTTTCAGTTGGGACGTTCATTGGAAGCACTGAAATGGGGTGGTTTCTTCGGTGTAGGTATTGATGACAGTGCAGCAAAAATCAATTATTTACCGTATCCGCATACAGATTTTATTTTCTCAGTCCTGGGTGAAGAATTTGGTTTTATCGGTACAGCGAGCGTTACAATTATCTTTATGATATTTGTGTGGCGTGGGATTTCAATTGCGAGACGCACTGAAAACAGGTTTGGGGCACTTTTTGCAACTGGACTAACGTTAATTATTGGGCTGCAAGCATTCATCAATATCGGTGTTGTAACAGGATTACTGCCAACAAAAGGTATTACACTTCCATTTCTCAGTTATGGCGGATCATCTCTTGTAATAAGTTTAGTCAGTGTAGGTATAATCTTAAACATATCAAGAAGTGCTACAAGAACATCGCCAAAAGTAAGAAAGAAGGGAACTTGAATAAAGTTTGTGAATAGTAATAGATCTGTTAAGAAGCATTTGTCTTTTGCCAGAACAAACCATTTGGATGTAAGCGGTATTAGTTGATGTGAAAAATCAGAACACGCGACAGAAACGACAAGACACTATAAACGAAGATATAAATAAGAAAATACATGTGAAAAGGTTCGTATTTGCTGGTGGTGGTACAGGTGGACATATATATCCTGCTGTTGGTATTGCCCAAGCCCTTCAACGCCTCAATCCAGAGATAGACCTTGTATTTATTGGTGGGCGAGACCGATTAGAATCGACACTTGTTCCACAGCAAGGCTTCAATTTTCTACCTATTACCGTAGAAGGATTCCCACGCAGCTTGACATTGAAGTGGATTCCTGTTATAATAAAAACTTGTCAAGGACTGTTGCAGTCGTTGAAGTACTTGAAGCAATTAAAGCCGGAGGTGGTTATAGGAACAGGTGGGTATGTATCAGGTCCCGTTCTTTTTGCTGCTTGGTTAATGGATATTCCGATAGCTATTCAGGAGCAAAATGTGTCACCAGGATTGACGAATAGTATTCTTGCACGTTGGGCAGAGGCAGCGTATCTTGCATTACCGCCAAATAACCAACGATTTCCCGAACATATTATTCAGGTAACAGGAAATCCCATTCGTCCTGGTATAACAGAATATCCGCGGAATGACGAGACTTACAACAAATACAATCTATCTCCATTACGTAAAACGGTCTTCGTAATGGGAGGTAGTCAGGGGGCACGTGCAATAAATGAAGTAATGATTGATGCCTGTCCATTAATTGCTAAGTTTGCGACATCTGTGGAGCGGGTAATGAATAGAAACAGCATAGATCTGCATAATAATTCAAATTCGTGTAATATCCAGATTGTACATCAAACAGGAAAATCCCATGTTGAGGAAGTGCGAGATGCGTATGATCAACATGGAATTCCACACCACGTTCAATCTTTTTTTAATACTGTAGAAGAAATATATAGCATTACAGATGTAATGATATGTAGGGCGGGTGGTATGACGGTATCCGAAGTAACCGCTTGTGGCATTCCCGCAATTTTCATCCCATTGCCTGCCGCTATTGGAAATAACCAGGTAATCAATGCAAAATCAGTAGCAGATTCTGGTGCAGCAGTAGTACTTGAACAGAATAAGTTTACACCCGAAGACCTTGTGGGTCATCTAATCAATATTCTTACAGAGGAAGAAACTTATCAACAGATGAGAGCTGCATCTAAAGACTTGGGACGACCGTTTGCCTGTGATACTATTGCCGAGTCGCTTTATAAACTTACAAATGCATTGTAAACATAAGACTTATTTAGGTGTTTCAATTTATTCAATTCTGGTTTCGGTTTTGGAGGTAAGTGTTGTTTGGTAAAACTCAACACATCCATTTTATAGGTATAGGTGGGGCAGGATTAAGTGGTATTGCAGAAGTCCTTCTTGACCACAAATTTGATGTAACCGGTTCAGACATAAAAAAAACTGCAACAACAGAACATTTAAAGACCTGTGGTGCAAAAATCTGGTATGGTCATGCTGCTACCCAAGTTAATGGTGCAGACGTTGTTGTTATGTCGCCGGCAATCCCATCGGATAATCCGGAATTACAAGCTGCACTGTTCGCCAAAATCCCCATTATTAGGGGTGCTGAAATGCTGAATGAAATAACACGAATGCGGTATAGTATTGCAGTTAGTGGAACACACGGTAAAACGACCACTACAGCAATGACTGCCGCTGTCCTGTCAACACTTGATCCAACGGTAATTGTAGGTGGTAAGTTAGTTGATGGTAGTAACGCACGAAGCGGTCATGGAAATGTGATGGTAATTGAAGCAGATGAAGCATACGGTTCCATAGATATGATTTATCCGACAATCGCTGTTGTAACATCAGTTGATGCAGATCATCTGGACTACTATGACAGCGTTAAAGAAATCGGAGAAACCTTTCTTACCTTCATAAACAAAGTGCCATTTTATGGTTCTGCTGTCCTGTGTCTTGACCAAGAAAACATTCAAAAACTCATTCCACAAGTTCAAAAGAAATTCCTAACTTATGGACTTGATACCCGGGCAGATTTGATTGCAGAGGAAATTGAGATAGATGGTCCCACTTCCCATTATCAAGTTCGTCACAACGGAAAACTGTGTGGAAAAGTACATCTAAAGATGCCTGGACGACACAACATCTCTAACTCTTTAGCTGCTATAGCAGTTGGACTCGAATTGGATATATCATTCGAAAATATACGTCAAGCACTTGAATCCTTTCAGGGGGTTCATAGACGATTCGAGGTGTTAGGGTCTGTCGATGATATTGTTGTCGTTGATGACTATGCACACAACCCCGCGAAATTAATGGCAGCATTACGAGGGGCAAGAGAAGGTTATAACCGGCGCATCGTAGCAGTATTCCAGCCGCACCGATACGCACGAGTACGCGACTTAGCAGAAGAATTCTCCAGGTCCTTCTATCAGGCGGATGTTCTGATAGTAACCTCTATCTATGGAGCTGGTGAAGAACCGATTGAAAATGTAACGGGAGAAAATCTTGCTAATGCCATAGAGGCACATGGACACCCAAATGTAATTTACATATCCGATATGGATGATGTGGTTAATCATCTACTGGAGATTGTACGTCCCAATGATTTGGTTATCACACTTGGTGCTGTTGATATCGTAAATGCAGGTCATAAATTATTAAGTAGACTTTCCACAGAATAGAGTATAATACAATGGAATTACTTAAAGCCAGCAAACATGGGAATGATGGTCCTGTGCATAGAATCATAAAATCGAAGGGTAACCATAACGCAAGATATCGTGTGCGAAGGATGGTTATAGTCGTTACTGTTTTAATAACGATGTTGTATATAGGAAAGATTCTTCTCGGTTTTTTTGATTTACAACACGTGCACGTTTCTATTGTACTTGCAGGTAATTCCCATTATACAGAAGGTGATATTTATGATGTTTTAGGAGATAAT
>VYFM01000656.1 GCA_009842375.1 Candidatus Poribacteria bacterium
CACATGAGCAATTCTTGAAGAAATAGACAAATCTGCTGAATATTTGTCTGAAGCACAAAAACGTAATTTTGTTAGATGGCGCGTCCTTGGTCGTAGCCACATTGCTAATCGGGACCCCGGAAGCACAACCTATCAAGGAGAAGTGGACACCCTAAAAACTTGGCTGCGTGCTCGGTTACAATGGATGGATAAACACATTGAATTGTTACCACAAAAGGTTCAATACTATCCTCAAAAGAGACGTTCCTACCAAAGAAAATGATTACAGGTTTAAAATTTTTCAGATTTATGCAACTTTTTTACCCCTAAATGGCGTCACTATATATGAAATATGTAATATTTCACTTGGATGACCACATAAAATATGATTCTGGGTTTGAAACTGAATGCTAAAATCGGTGTGGCAGGGTTATTTAGTTTTGGTTTTTCTCGTGTTATTTTCACAATTCAATAATATATCTTGTAGGTCGTGTATAGCGTGCGAAACCCAACAAAAACCGCACGTGTCGGGTTGCGCTATCGCTCTACCTGACCTACAAAGTAACTCTTAGTAATATACAAAAATTGGTGATTCTTAAAACTGAATAACCCTGACCCCGATTTTACTTGCTATCTAATATGAATGTTGGTAAACTACAATGATAAATAACGAACATATAAGAAGGTATGCAAAATGAAACGCACTATTTTTTTGTTTTTGATAATTGTATTCGGTGTATATCTTATTCTTGACATAGTTGCTTATGGAAATACAACAACAACAACTCCTACTGCCAAAAGCAATTCTCAGCCATCCACGAAACGTGTAGCAGTACTACATTTTGAAGATAAAAGCAATTTTGATTCTCCAACGGGATGCGGTTGTGTACCAAACTTTATCGGATATATATTCAGTACAAAAAAACATTGGGATTTGGAAGCAGGATTTACCACTATGCTTGAGCGAAAACTCGCTGAAACAACTGTGTATCAGCCAGTTTCTCGCGACGAGTTACTGGATGCAATGGCAAAAATGAATATCTCGCAACACAGTTTCAAGAAACTCAACAAGGAACAAATGGCACAACTCGCTAAATTTCTCAATGCGGATGTGATTGTTATGGGAGAGATACAGAAATTTGGTATGCCACGCATGAAGGGAACAGCATCACGTTCCTTGACAGAAAGCAACCGAGAAACACAATCAGTACCGTTAACAACAAGTTACATGGGAGGAATTTCAGCAGTTGGGTACCGAAATAAAGCCACTGTAAAACTGAAAATGAAATACTACGAAGTATCTGGTAGTGAAATTGCAACTGTACCTATTGAAGCTTCACGGGTTCATAGTCTGGCAGGCACACAAATCGCTGGCGTGGAAGCATCCATCACAGAATCTGGTTCTCAACTTCGTTTTGGTCAATTAAGTGAACAGCATGGTAAATATGAACGACCGATCACTAAACCTACAGAACTTAACAAAATAAAAATTGCTACACCTGAGTATGACAGAACCCTACTCGGTATAGTAACAAATGAAGCACTGATTAAGTCAATTGTCGAACTTAGGAATCATTATGGTCCGAATTTCCTTACACCTTGGGAAACACCCGTTGAAACTGATGAAGAAAAGCAAAAAAAAGTTATAGAAGAAGCAGCTAAACGTCCAATTAAAATTACCTATGTTGATAGTGAAAGCCCAGATATTATCTACATAAACGCCGGTTCTGCTCGTGGTTTAGCAATAGGTCAACAGTTTTCTGTTTATACTGATGGTGAACCAATTCGCGATGTTGACACTGGTGAAATACTGGACTACAAATTAAAGAAAATAGCAACAGTCGCTGTTATAGAGATACGCAACGATAGACTCTCAATGGTAAAAATCATAGAAAAAATTGGTGACCTGAAAAGAGGGGATTTACTAAAGGCAATACCTTCAGATGAAACCGCGCAGTAAACGCTAAATTCCTAAAACAACTCAGAATACGAAGCAACAATGCTGGGGGAATATTCAATGAAGAACAAAATCAATCAATATCTATATAACTATAGGAATTTGTTAGTATATTTAATGTTTCCTATATTTATAACAATGATATGTAGTTTTGTAATGTTATTAGGTTGTGCTGATACATCAGAGAAAAAGATAAAAATAGGACTGTCCATTAGTTCTTTACGGGTTGAACGTTGGCCAAAGGACAGAGACATTTTCGTTGAAGAGGCTGAAAAACTGGGAGCAGAAGTTATCGTCCAATCTGCTGATGAAGATGTAAATAAACAGAACGAACAAGCTGAAAATATGATTACGCAAGGTGTTGATGTGCTTGTGGTGATTCCACAAGACAGTATTGCCGCAGCACAAATTGTTAAAGCCGCTCATGCAGAGGGGATAAAGGTTATCGCTTATGATAGACTAATTCGTGATAGTGAACCAGACCTTTATATTTCGTTTGATAACGAACGGGTTGGGTATTTGCAAGCGGAATACTTAATTCGACACAAGCCAAAGGGAAACTATTTCTTGTTGGGAGGTGACCCGGGCGACAATAATGCACAGTTACTACGAGAAGGACAATTGCGTGCCTTACAACAAGCAATTGATAACGGAGACATCCAATTCGTTGCAGATCAAAAACATTGGGCGGTAGATTGGGATCCCCGTGACGCACTTAACAAAACTGAACAGGTCTTAACACAGACAAACAACCAGATTGATGCTGTTGTTGCTTCCAATGATGGCACTGCGGGAGGTGTTATCCAAGCACTTGAGGGACAAAATCTTGATGGGAAGGTGTTAGTCTCCGGGCAAGATGCAGACATTGCGGCATGCCAACGTATTGTGAAGGGCACACAGACAATGACAGTATACAAACCGATAAAACAATTAGCTAAAGAGGCTGCACACGCAGCAGTTGCACTGGCAAAAGGGGAAACTGTCCAAAACGCAAATCAGACTGTCAACAACGGTGTAGTTGATGTGCCCTCCATTCTACTCACACCAATACAGGTTGATAAAGACAATCTGGATGAAGTCGTAATTAAAGATGGATTCCATACACGTGAAAAGGTCTATCAAACCCAATAATGAGAGACAAACTGAATAATTATATCAACTAAGCAAGACAAGATTATCCCGATGAATGATTTCATCATAATCATGATAACCGAGAATACTTTCAATGTCCTGCGTCTGTTTACCTGCAAGTTTTGAAGTTTCAGTTGAGTTATAGTTTATTAAACCCCGAGCAATTTCAACACCGTTTTCTGCAAAACATGAGACTGTATCACTGTAATTGAAATGTCCTTCAACGCTTTGAATACCTGCGGGGAGTAGACTTTTTCCGCCTTGGATGAGTGCATTCCGAGCACCATTATCAATAACGAGATAGCCTTTAGGTGGACGTGAATATGCAATCCATCTTTTGCGTCCAGAAATTCGGGTATTCGGAAGGAAAAGTGTACCAAGAAGTTCACCTTTTAGTAGACGAGTAACCACCAAAGGTTCTCTTCCATAAGCAATAATCATCATCTCACCTGAGGCAGTTACAATCTCCGCAGCACGCAATTTAGTAATCATTCCACCTGTACCGCTTTCCGTACCTGCTTTCCCTGCTGCCTGCCAAATCTCATTAGAGATGTTTTTGACTGTGTGAATCAACTCCACGTCAGGATTATGTCTCGGGTCAGCAGAGAAAAAACCTTGCTGGTCTGATAAGATGATGAGAAGATCCGCTTGTGCAAGATTTGTCACATAAGCCGAAAGTGTATCGTTGTCCCCAACCTTTATTTCTTCTACTGACACACTATCATTCTCATTGATGATTGGAATCGTCCCGAGCTGAAGCAGCGTATGCAGTGCGTCATTCATACGAGTATAACGTTTCCTATCAGAGAAGTCGTCTTGTGTAAGTAATAACTGCGAAGGACACTGTCCATAGTGTTGAAAACGTTCTGCATAAGCAGCCATTAATCGAATTTGTCCAACAGCAGCAGCGGCTTGTAAACCCGGTAAAGTTTTGGGACGAGTGTTTAGTCCGAGGTGAGGAAGACCTGCAGCAATTGCACCCGAAGTAACGAGAATTACTTCTACTCCCTGCTGTTTAACAGTCGCTAAATCATGGACTAAGCCATCAAGTGCAGCTTCATTGATTCGCAAATCATCAGAAATCGTGCTACTACCAATCTTTACCACGATTCGTTTCACATTGGATAAACTTTCACGACCATGAACCTGCATATTATGAATAGTGTTGTTGACTTTTGGATTAAGTTGTTTCTTAGGATGAATAAAATCGGAGGGTTCCATGCTTACGTTATTTCATTGTTCTTGGATTATAGGTGAATTCGAACTCATCAATCTGAATTGTATCTCCCTCTTTGACGCCTGCACGGGTAAGAGCGTTTATTACACCCATCTTTTTTAATTTTCGGAATAGCAAAATCAATGCTTGTTCATTTTCCATATCGGTCATAACCACAGCACGTTTCGGTTCCTTACCGCTGACTACAAACCCTTTGTCAATTTTATTCAGTTCAAATCGTGCTCGCGGTTCCTCTGGTAGTTCATCATCAAATGTAATCGTAGTTTCTGCTTCTTTCCGCGCCTTAACTTCCAGATACTGTAAAGAACGGTAGGCTTGTTGCATCAATGCATCAACACCTTCACCCGTTATTGCTGAGATGGGAAAAACTTTACGCTTACCGAAGTAATCCTGTATGTGTGCTAAATTCGCTTCGGCTTCCGACATATCAATCTTATTCAATGCTATGATCTGAGGTAACTCTGTCAACTTCTGATTATAATGACCTAATTCAAGGTTTAGTTGCTCATAATCCTTGATAGGATCCCAACCATCTGTGGCACTAAGATCAATGACATGAATAAGCATCTTAGTGCGTTCAATGTGCCGCAAAAACTGGTGTCCTAACCCAGCTCCTTTATGTGCACCTTCAATCAATCCAGGAATGTCAGCAAGCACAAAATTCTGTTCTTGACCAATACGTACAACACCTAAGTTTGGTATAAGGGTCGTGAATGGGTAGGAAGCAATTTTTGGGGTAGCTGCAGATGTGCGTGATAACAGCGTTGATTTTCCAGCATTCGGATAGCCAACTAAACCAACATCTGCTATGATTTTAACCTCAAGACTTATCTCACGTGCTTCACCAGGTTCACCTTTTTCTGCAACACGTGGTGTCTGAAAAATACTGCTTTTAAAGTGGGAATTACCTTTACCGCCTATGCCCCCTTGTGCTGCCACGACAGTCTGGTCAGGCTCGGTAAGATCTGAAAGCATTTTTTCCGACTCACAATCCCTTACGATAGTACCCACAGGAACTTTAATTATACGATCCGTACCATCAGCACCATCACGTTGTTTACCAGCACCGTGTCCACCGTTTTCAGCGACTTGACGTGGATTGTGTCGTAGGTCAATCAAGGTACTCATCCCAAGAGTTGCAACAAGGATGACATGTCCACCGTTTCCACCATCGCCGCCATCAGGACCTCCACGAGGGACATATTTCTCTCGTCGGAAACTGATGCATCCGTTACCACCATTACCTGCTTTGACCTGAATCCTTGCTGTATCCATAGATGCCACACTTCTGAAAGCATAACTCAATTTTAATCTTTCACTATCGACTACAGATTACCTTTGTTGACTGGTATGATCTTCATGATATTTCGGATCATCATATTTTGCCAAGTTGATACTTCTATCAAGTGTATAAGTTGCTGTGCGACCAGAATATGGTGGTTGCCATGTTACAGTAATCGTAATTATGGGTTCTCCAGTTTTAACGTAGATCTGGACGCTGTACGTTGCATTATCTGTTTCATTACATGGTTTGTCGTATATTCCATCATCGTTGTAATCCCAACAGTCAACTGCAGTCTGTGCAAAATCCTTAATAAAACCATCACTCAGAGTAACCGCAAATCCGTAGCCCGCAGGGTCTTCTCGCAACTTACGCGGTCCGTTATAGTTCGCTGGATAGTATATTTGCACTAACCACCCATCTCCTGATATAGGATCAAGACTATCATAATAGTAATGTGAACTTATATCGGTTTCCCCAACAGGGATGGAGGTTGGTGTGGTGGTAGTTGTTGTAGTGGTAGTGTCATCATCTCCATTCCCGCCACCATTTCCACCGCCATTTTCGTCTCCATTGTTCCCGTTGTTCCCATTCCCATTATTCCCGTTATTACCACTTCCACCATTGATTATCTCAGGAGGTGTCTCGTCAATATCTAATACATAAATAGTAACATCAATACTATCTGATAGACTATCATCAGAAACAGTAATTATAACTGAATACATATCTTTTGTTTCATAATCCAAATCAGTGTTAACCATTAACTGCCCAGTTGATTGATCGATACTAAAGGATACCTGATCCGTACCATGGAGTACGTATGTCAAATTATCATTTTCGTTATCACTTGCTGATATAGGTGCTCCAATATATTCACCCATTGCCCTATTTTCGTAAACATCACGACTTGTATTGTCCCCTTCTGTAAATTCCGGTGCAGTATTATCATCAATACCACCATTGTTGTTAGCACCATTGTTGTTAGGAGGAGTTTGACCTCCAACACCGTCATCTTGAGGAACAGTTTCAGTTTCTGGTAAAGTGATAGTTTCAGCTTCGCCATCTGTTAGTTCATCTATCAAGTCACTGTTATCAGATATCCTTTCAGCCTCCATAATAACTTCACCTTTATAATAAAACACATAAATAGTTCTTGACGGGTGAATATGAATGACAGGTAAAGAACTTTCTTTCGGCTTTGGCACGAGAGTAACGCAGGCAGATTCCGTTCCGTTATGTAAACATACCAATCCATTACCATGGTCTTGAAAGTACTGATCCACATCTCCAGGTTGCAACAGTGGACCTGTATAAGGCAGATCTGAACAACCTATGATATTGAATAATATAATAAGAATACAAA
>VYFM01000721.1 GCA_009842375.1 Candidatus Poribacteria bacterium
TTTGCCAAAAATAACAGAGAATGCTACGGGTGAAAACTTTTTCAAACTCACGTTAATTAGGTAATAAAACTTCTGCTAAATTCAGCAACCACCAATTTACTTATAGTCAACGTTATTGACGACTCAATCTACGGCGTTCTTTAAGTTTGTCCCAAGGGTAAATGAAACAGCGATTTGACCAATCTTGATATAAACCTTCTAACTCTCGAACCTTTTGTGGATGCCTGTCAGCAATATTATCGATTTCCGTGCGTTCTTCTTGCAGGTCGTATAATTCCCAATCTCCTGGAAATCTACATACAAGTTTCCAATCGCCTTGACGAATAGCACAATTTCCTTCATGTTCCCAAAACAGAATTTCTTTACCGTTTTGTTTGTTTTCAAAAATCGGCACTAAACTTGTCCCTTCATAAGGTAATATTGGTTTTCCTTCATGTTCTTCAGGATATGTCGCACCAGAAACTTCAAGGCATGTTGCCATTATATCTGTAAGTTGTCCAGTCTGATGACGAAGTTCTCCTGCAGCTTTTATCACATCAGGCCAATGCACAATCAACGGTGTAGATATTCCTCCTTCATGCACCCAATGTTTATACAAGCGGAATGGTGTATTAGATAAATTTGCCCAAGGAACACCATAGCTCTGGTAGGAAGTTTCTGGACCAGGCATGATGCTTGGATCGTTACCACGATAAACAGGTTTACCATCAGAGGTCGTTTGCGTAGTGATGAGTTTATCCCTGTTACGTTTCTTGGGTGGACCACCGAGTTCTTCAGCACAAGCACCGTTATCGGATAAAAAAAGAATAAGCGTATTATCCAATTGCCCAATTTCCTCAAGTGTCTTAATTAATTCTCCAACACCTGCATCCATACGTGTAATTTGGGCAGCATATACCTCCATTCGACGTTGATTCCATTCCTTATATTCCGCATCAGTCCAAGGGCGTTGAGATGGATCACGGTCTGTCAATTCCCACGAATTATCCAATATCTTCATCTCACGCATTCGTAATAACCGTTCCTCTCGAAGTTGATCCCAACCAACAACAAAACGTCCGTAATACTTAGCAATATTCTCTTCATGTGCGTGGAGTGGCCAGTGTGGAGCACTATAGGCAAGATATAGAAAGAATGGATTATCAGGTTTCTTTTTGGAATGATTCTTTACAAAAGTTGTAGCTTCACTACTGATAGCATCAGTGTTGAAAAAACCATCAGGAAGATTTTCACTATCTAATCGAGTATTATCTTGAGTTAAGGCAAATGGTTTCCAATAATTGGTCGCACCTCTGATTGTTCCAAAAAATTTATCAAAACCACGTTGACAGGGCCAACTGTGTTTGGGATCGTCTGCACCTATATGTCGAGTAAGATGCCATTTTCCACACATATAGGTACCATACCCTTCGGAACGTACAGCATCTGCAATCGTAATACAGCGATCATTTAGGTCACCACGATATCCCTCTAATCCATCGTCACTCGTCATATGTCCTACACCGGTTTGATGAGGATGGAGACCAGTAAGCAATGAAGCACGAGAAGGACAACACCGAGCAGTATTGTAAAACTGAGTGAAACGAAGTCCGTCAGATGCAAGACGATCTAAATTAGGTGTATGGACCTCTCCACCATAACATCCTAAATCCGAAAATCCCATATCATCGTTTAAAATCAAAACTATATTTGGTTTTCTGCTTTCAGTGATACTCACGACGGCTAAAGCCATGTGCTTCTTTTAGCATATCGGCTCTCCTGTGTGATTCCTGCTTCCGTCTCTCGTGCCTCCTCCCTGAACTGCTTGAGGTCTTACTTGGACTCCACAGGCGTAACTTCCCGTCTATCCGACGGTAGTAGGTCTAAGGTTTATTGCAGCGTTAACATCTCTATCTATAGAAATATCACATTGACCGCAATGATACGTCCGCTCTTTTAGCGTCAAGTCATCTTTTTTGTGTCCACAACGGCTACAAGTTTTTGAGGATGCAAAGAACTGATCTGCTTCTGTTATAGGATGCCGCGTGTTTCTGCTTTGGTCTTGAGTTTAGAGAGAAACCCACCTAACGCACTATCCGATAGAAGTCAAGTTTTTGGACCCAAGCATAAATGCTTGGGATTGTCAGTTAAGTCCCTTCATAAGTTTACACTTCTCTGTAGGAGCGAGCGATCTCCGTATCGCAACGATACTCACTGATAGTCGGGAATCGGAGTTCCCGTCTAACAAACCATCACTGTATAAATAATCCTATTTCCTCATTATAGAGCATTACTGGGTGAGTTGAGGAACGAAACCAACCTACAGTGGTAATTGGATTTAATTATCAAACTCACGATATGGTTACTAAAAACCAGAAGAAGATAAACTATTACTTGTCTTATTTAGAAGCAAACGGCTTCCATCTTCACTTGCCAGCACATTAAAAAACCGTCTCGCCTCTGCATAATCTTTTACCGGGATTGTCCGTTGTTTTAACGTATAATTAAGAGTGTAAAGAACACCATCATCAACATTGCTATACTGCCTTTCCATTTCAGCAAAATTTGTTACATGTTTTATATCTTTAGGTAGTACAGCTGTAAACTCATCTGGAAAGTTGATCTGAATCGTTTTCTCTATTTGCACAGGATAACTTAATTCAAGCGGATATATCCTTTCTTCAGCAGCTACAATTTCCGCATATTCTGCAAATTCATCTATTGGTAACGGCAGAAGGGTTTGTTGATTTAAGTGAGTAACGTATTTTTCAACATGAAAATCAATCGCTATCTTGACAGGGGTATCCGGTTTATCCAACTCAGATATAGACGTATCATCAATAGAGATATTTAGAAAAAGTTGACTCAGATCTGTTGCAAGAGTTTCCTTCCACTTGGTAGGTGGAATCTGTCCATACTTCCACCTTGCATTAAGATTATATTGTCCTGTAAGACGGATGTCAATTCTGCCACGTATACTCTCACCGTTATTCAACCACAACTTTGTATTAGAAACCAGTTTATTCTTTTCGGCTGGATAAACAGGTATCTCAACAAATTTACCCTCTGTATCACCTATAAGAAATCCCACCCGACCTTGATTCATATACGGCAAGTTTCCATAACTGCAAGTTGATGAAGTCGAATCTAACCAAATATACTCACCATTGTCTTTGGGAATTGCAGCAATTATATGGTTAAACTGGCTTAGAGAAGGCAAATCGATATCAACTCTCTCATTCGGTGATGTACTAACCATAACTGGATACGCTGTTATACCAACAATGTCAAGCATTGATATTAGTAACGTTGTTTTATCCTTACAATCTCCGTACTGCTTCTGAATCACCTCTGAAGCAGGAGAAGGTTGATATGCACCCTGACCTAATTCAATACCAACGTAACGGATCTGCTTGGCAACAAAATGATATATTGATCGGATCATTGCATCTTCAGTCAACAGATCTTTTGTGAGTTCCTCTACTGATTTCTGTATAATTTCATCAGCAGCATAACGACCTTTTGTCAGATCCTTATACCATTTGTTGACATCGTCCCATGACATAATTGAACTATAACTCAATCGCGGGGCAATGTCATTGATATGTGGCATACCTTCTTCTAACTTCAAGGCAGGCATTTCACCAGACTGCCAAACATACAAAATCCTCTCATCTTCTTCGTAAGATATTGATGGTTCAATTTCAATGTTGTCAGTCTTCCATTCGATTTTGTATTCCTTAGGTATTCTAAGAGCGAAAGCGGTTTCAAGAGTTACTTCTGAAGATTGAAAGTTGTATCCACCTGTAATCCAAGTTTTGTTACCAATTACATTCTCTGTCTTATCTTCAAGTGTGACTTTATATTCAATACATACACCCGGCTTTAAACCTACCATTGAGATAACTCGCCACAACTGATCAGAATAGAGATTATAGGACAGCAATCCAGGAGGAGTTACATCATTGTATGCTTCATCGGGTGGTAGATATACATTACCATCCGGATCAATTGTCCGGGCAATGTTCACACCTATATTTTGCGAATTCGGTTGATACGGTATTGCTATATCACCATATTTTTGAATCCCTCTTTCGTTCAATAACTTAACAACTTGGTGAGTAGTATATCGGGATTGTCCAGTTGACAAAACATCATGACTGAAGTGGTTGAATAGAATCAAGACATCTGCATCCGGATATTCGCTTGCAGTAGGGGAATTAGCAATTATATGAGAAACGTCAGGTTTAAAGATAGAAACAGCAGGAACATCTATAGCCAAATTCGGTGTTAGATCAAGATTGGCAAGTGCTTGCAAACGCGTCACAGCTAATAGATTATGTGGATCAACTTCCAATAGTTGTTGATATATAAGTTGTGCTTCAAAATATCTATTATTGTCTTCATAGATTGACGCAAGTTGTTGCCTTACCCAGATATCGTTAGGAAACAAACGAACTGATTCCCGAAACTCAGCAATTGCCTCACCAACTTCACCACGCTCCAAATAAATCAATCCTAAGTAATTATGCAAATTTTCAGAATCTGGACTCTCACATTCCGGATCAAGTTTTAATGCTCTACGAAGCACAGCCTCTGCTTCATCAAGACGATTTAACTGTTTATATGCTAAACCCAAGTGGTTTAACGCATACAGGTTATTTTCAGAAATACTAAGCACTCGCTCATAGTATTGTGCTGCCTTTTCATAATTATTCAGATTCTCAGAGATATATCCAACATAATTAAGCGCGGTGATATGGCTTGGTTCAAGTTTCAAAAATGCAATAAAAGCTTCACAAGCATTCTCATATTCTTCAAGTTGTAAGTATATTTCTGCAATTTTATAATGTGGCGCACTTGAATTCGGACGGGTTTTTATCGCTGATTGGAAAGCAGCAAGGGCATCACGTAGATGATCTTGTTCTAATGCCGCATCACCTGCTGCAACATGTTCCCGCCACCGTTGATTACGCTCTATCAGTGGATCCACAATCTCCGGTGAATTCGGTCGAGTCTTTGAAAAAATACCACAACCAGCAAGAAAAAACATATACAATAGAACTATAGAAAATAACCATCTATGAAACATTATCCTGATCTCCACTACCTTTTTGGAGTTTCGGATTGTTACCGTGTCGATCCTTATCGCGTTGCGTTTTCTTTAACATGGATTTCTTAAATGCGTCTTCAAGTTGAACACCGGTTTGATTTGCCAAACAGATAAGCACAAAAAGGATATCTGCCATCTCTTCAGCAAGATCTAAATTTTTTTCATTTTCCTTAAAACTCTGATCCCCATAACGACGCGACATTATTCTTGCTAATTCCCCTACCTCTTCCATGAGGATAGTTGTATTCGTTAATTCTGAAAAATAACGCACACCAATAGAATCTATCCATTCATCAACTATTTTCTGGCAATTTTCAAGAGTGTAATCCATCGTGTTGTCCTCACATCATATATTCGGTATTGTAGCAGCATTTGTTATAGATGTAAACTTATTTCCTTCCAAGACGTTGGTTATATTAGGTTTGATATGATTAAAGTCGCATTCTAATCCTGGTTCAGAAAATAGACATATCGTACAACAGTTATTGTAGGTTAGGTTGAGGAACGAAACCCAACATGTAGCCCGTTATCAAGCAAGAAAAGTTCGGTTTCATGCCTTAACACAAAAACCGAAAAAACAACTAAATGAAAATTAAGTTATTAAATCGGTAATTCCAATTTTCATTAGATCCCGGCTGCTTCTTACATTATCGTAGGGGCGAGGTTTCCTCGCCCGCATCCTCACATACAGTCCCGTAGGTCAGAGCGAGTAACGCAACCTTCGACATAAACACTAAAGTCCCAGAGAGGTGAAAGGTGTATAGTTCTTATTTCAATCCGTTTTCGCTTTATGGCAATCCTAACGGACGACGGATATATCATAGCACCTTCAATGTTTTCCGCGTCTTCAGTGCCTTTAGTGATTCGGACAGTTCAAACGACACAGACAAAAAAATCGCGTCGCATTCCTTATAAACAACCCTGCGTCCTTATGGAATGCCTTGAAATTTTCGAAAATATGGTGTATACTTTTCACATATTTTACAGAAAAAGAGGATCTATACATGGGTATTTCTGATAAAGAATTGCAATTTTATGAAACAAACGGTTATCTCCTAAAAAAGGGGCTTGTCTCTTCAGAGGACATCTCAAGTATCTTGGAAGAAATTGATGATATACACAACCGAATGGCTGAAAATCCAACCCAAGGCATAGGAATTTCGTGGGAAGTATACGAAGACGATCCTGAGCATCCGCCTCTCATAAAACAGCTAATGCACAGCGAACTGGTAAGTCCAACATTAAACCGTCTACTTCGTTCTGATACAGTTCTTGATGTACTTGAAGGAATGATGGGACCTGACATCTCACTATATCACAGTAAATTACTCCCAAAAGCAGGCGGTGACGGGACTGCAATCCCATGGCACCAAGATTATGCTTATTGGAAAAACGATCATAACAAACCTGTGATGATTAATTGTCAATTGGCTATCAGCGAAGCAAACCTTGGAAATGGATGTATTCAATTTGTACCAGGTAGTCATAATTGGGGTTTGCAGGAGCATGAACGCAAACATCAAACTTTCGGGGTTTTTCTTCCCGGACACTATCAAGAACGCGAAGACGCAGTTGCAGTGGAAATGGAAGCAGGTGATGCTGTCTTTTTTAACGCACTTGTTATACACGGTTCCGCACCAAATGTATCCAAAAAGGATCGGTTAATGAACACATTCGCATATAATGTTACTGGGAATGGAACAACGCAGTCACGTGAAGTTCTGCGAGGTAAGGAATTTAACGAATGAGACAGTCAAATTGCATCAGAAGTTTTCTCTGTTTCATCTTTATATTTATTATTATCGGCTGCGGTAGCGATGAATCGGTAGATAAGAATT
>VYFM01000501.1 GCA_009842375.1 Candidatus Poribacteria bacterium
TCTCAGAGACATTTAATTGTAGCGATTCAACATTTTCAGAATCAGGGATTTATGCTAAATCAAGAAAATAAGAATGGTTCAAAAATGTCAAGATTCAGAGTCTTTCAGAGTCAATCGCAATTTTGGTGATTTTATGCTGATGCGATAAACCTATATCAGCACTGGGTTTATGGCTTATTTATGACTAATATAGTCAGGAATGACTCTGAAAACTTTCAGAGTCGTGCTATAGGTTAGGTAGTTTGTGAGATAAATCTCTGGGACATCCATTCGTGTGTGAATTGCGTTTGGAAACCTTTCAATAAATGCGGGACGAGACAATTGAAAGGCTCTGAATTCATTCTAAAATCTATCAAATATCTATGAAACTGTGAATTTAAGTGATTTTTCATCGCTCTCTTTATAACCGATCCGAATTGCTTTTGCTCTTATAACGGTTTCACCTTTTGGTAGACGCAAGGGTTCTGTATACAACTGCCATTGAACATCTTCACCTTGTTCGGTTGTATACGCAATTGAAGCACCTTGTGTAGAACAGTAAAGTTGCAATAGAAGGGGTGCGTTGCATGCTCCATCTTCATGGGCAGGTTCCATACCGGGGTTAGACGCGTTAATTGGAATGAAAAGTGGTGATGCTGTTTGTGGTTGTGCTCCATCAGGATACCACTTTGCCACCATCTGTTCTTCTGATATATCCCCCATATCCCCGAATTCCGATTGCCATTCTGCCAACACTTCTTGCATTCGATCAAGCACATTTGCACGTGTTGTATCCTTTGCTAAGTTGTTGAGTTCAAACTTGTCATTTTCCACATCATAGAGTTCCTCAGTGGGACGTGGTGATTGGAACATGACCGTTTGATCTCCCTCTAATTTACCTTCTACATGAAGTCGCCACATTTCCTGCATCACAGGATGTGTATTCCTGTAAGGATCCCAGAGAAGGGACGGCTTATCAGGATAATAATTTCGGATGTATTTATACTTTTTATCGCGGACAGCACGCACCCTGTGATACGATAAGTCAAGGCGGTCGCGCGTCGCAAAAATATATTCACGTTCTACTTTTTGTGGACCTAGGAAGGGTTGTCCTTGTATATGCTGTGGTACTTGTACACCACATAACGAAAGCACAGTTGGACCGAGATCAATCAAACTTACCAATTGGTCGGTATCACTACCTGGAGTAAGTTCTCCATTCCAACGGACAATTAATGGGATTCTGATACCTGCATCATAGACCCATCGCTTCCCACGTGGCAGTCCTTCACCGTGGTCACTCCAAAGAAAGACGATAGTATTTTCTGCGAGTCCATCTTCTTCCAGTTGATCTAACAACTCTCCAACACGTGCATCAGCAGTTGCGAGGTTATCGTACTGTCGAGCCAACGCGGCACGGGTTTTAGGTGTATCTGGTAAATAAGGTGGTAAATCCACATCATCTGGATTCGTGGTTAATGGAACATCTTCCTTTGCCCACATACCGCTTTCGTGTGTAACAGTTGGATTGAATACGGAGAAGAAGGGTTGCCCTTCAGAGCGATTTCGCCAGTGCCCTTGATTGCTATTGTCATCCCATGCGGTGATAGGTGGTGTAAACTGATAGTCTGTTTTACTATTGTTGGTGCAATAATAACTTGCACCTCTGAGGTATTCGGTGAAGGTTTTCACATAAGGTGGAGGCACAGCAGAATAAGGCGTAGGTAAGTCAGGAGTATTTGGGTGTGTATGTGTTGTGCGATGGTGATGTGTTCCGATAGATGTCTGATACATTCCAGTGATAATAGCGGAACGGCTCGGTGCACAGACACCGGCTGTTGAAAAAGCATTTGGAAAGCGACAACCACCTTCTGCAAGTCTGTCAATATTCGGTGTGCGGGCAATTGAATCTCCATAGCAACCGAATCGGGGTGTAGTGTCTTCTAATGATATCCAAAGGATATTAGGTCGTTCTGGTGTACTCAATTTAATTCCTTATTGACAATGAATTAATGTTTTAGTTCCAACATCCTTCTGTATACCCTTCACGTTCAAATAACTTCTTGCGATATGGTGTGGCACGTTCTATCCATTCCGATGGGATATGTTGTGTATAACGATGCGGTGGACCGGCTTCTTTGAAGATGTCTATGACGAAGATACGATATAGCTGCGGTGAATCCACAGGTTTTGCTTCTACTGCATGAAAGATGCGTGCATCAATGTAAACCATACTTCCTGGCGGTAACTCAAGCCGTTTCTCTTCTAATTTTTGTCCAGCCTCTGAGTCATATTCACCTGCGAGCATTCGTTCTGGTGTTGCCTCTCTTGTCGGTGCTACCTTGTGGCTGCCCGGTATAACTTTGAGATTACGATCACCGCGTGTGAAGCCGTTGGGATAGTAAAGTATTTGGATGTAGTAGTTGTCACGTTCTGCAAGATTGATAGGGTTTTCATGTTTCCAGTGGTGGTGGTCTTGATGAAATCCTACTGGACCGATGCCGCGAGGTGCGATGTTGAGTGCAGAGTGACAGTAGTGGTATTCATTCTCAATGGTTGCACGTAATAGTGCGGTAATAAATGGATCATCAATAAGTCTATCACTATACTCACGTCGTTCATTCCATGGTCGTATGAAATAAGAACGGTCTGGTGTGTCCCCGTTTTTCAGCGATTCAATGTATTGATGGGTTGGTTCAAAATGTTGGGTTATTTCCTCAATTAAGCCTTCTCTACCATCGTCTGTGAAAATATCTGGGTATGCGATGTATCCATCGTTATGAAATGAATCGATGTCTTGCTGTGATGGACCTGATAAGTGAAATAGTGATTTAGAGATATTCGTCATAATCTATCCTCACATTCTGCTGTGTCCTTCTTGATTAAACTTTTCCAATAAATTCGTTAGTCTTTGGACGATTTCGGGATGATTTGACCACAGATTATCTGTCTCATAGGGATCGTCATATATGTGGTATAACTGTCCGGGTGAATCTGGTTTTGGACCTCCGTCACTGGGTGGGGGCCATCCTCCCGAACCTTCTGTTCCAATGACCAGTTTCCATTCGTTGTGTCGTATAGAAAAGACACCGTTACTGGAATGATGTACGATTGCTTCGCGTAGTGGTCGTAAAGTCTCTTGTCCCAAGAGTGCAGGTAAGATGTTGCAGCTGTCTTGTCCAGCATCATCGGGTACATCTGTTTCAACTATCGCTGCACATGTTTCCAGGAGATCTGTTAGGCAAACTAATGCATCTGATTCAGTATTCGGTTCAATTACGCCGTTCCATCTTGCTATCAAAGGTTCTCGATGTCCACCTTCCCAGATGTGTGCCTTATATCCGCGCCAATCTCCACACGATTTATGGTCGTAAATGTTATATGGCATTGGACCTTTACCACCTTTGATTCTATCACCGGGGAGTGCGCCGTTATCACTGGTGACGAATATCAGCGTGTCGTCAGTTTTTCCTGTGCGATCTAAAGCCTGCATTACCTCACCTACCATCCAGTCTACCAACCAGACCAGATCACCACGTGGTCCTGCGTCACTTTGTCCACGAGCGAATTCTGGTACTACCTCTTCAACACACGGTTCATGCGGTGCTGATGGTGTCATATACAGAAAAAATGGATCGTTGGAATCGGCTTGTGTCTCAATATATTCAACAGCCTTTTGTGCAATCATTGGGTCTGCGTCTTTGTGATGCCAACTGGGTGCGGTCATTCCGGGTCTACCTGTAAAATCAGGTTCACCGCGGTATTCACTTGGAATTTCGATAAAAGATTCATTCTCTATAAATCCATAAGGTGGTTGGCAAGTTGGACAACCAGCAGTACCGTAGAAGTAATCAAACCCGATTTCAGTTGGACCTCCGGTCAATGGTGCGTGAAAATCTATATTTTCTTCTAACTCACGTTTCGCATTTCCCCAAGGTAGTGGTGCATCAAAGTCGTATTCGTATCCTTTCTGAGTTGAAAAACCGATACCTAAATGCCATTTCCCTATACACGCAGTGTTGTAGCCTGATTTCTTTAACATACTTGGTACAGTCAACCGTTCGGGTTCAATGAGAGCGGGTTCATAACCGTAAAGTACACCTCGTTTGAGACGGCTTCGCCAGCAATATCTTCCTGTTAAGACACCGTATCGGGTTGGCGTGCACACAGCGGATGGAGAATGTGCGTCTGTGAAGCGGATCCCTTCCTTAGCAAGTTGATCCATATTGGGGGTAGGTATTTTTGAATCTGGGTTATAGCAGCCAACATCACCATAACCCATATCGTCTGCCATAATAAAAACGATATTCGGAAGTTTTTGATTGTCCATATCATATACCAATAGGAATTAGTGCCTTTATTCCTCCTATTTTAGAGTCTCCTTTAATTCGGCAAGGTCTTTGTTAATTGCTTCGTCCTCTGCGTAATTTGCAAATTCACGATTTAGTTCTACATCCTGGAATTCAACGTCTACTTCTGATGCAGCTTTTGCGAGTGCTGCAGCCTCAGTAACATTTTGTCCCATTTTCTTGAGCATCTCAAAAGCCTTATTATCTTGAAGTTCTGATAATGTTTGTTGCAAATGTTCTTGGGCATCAACATTTCTGTGTTGTGCGATTACAACATCCCTTTCTCGCTGTGTCTGCTGTGTTTTTTGTTGGAGTGTGTCAAGAAGTGTAGTTAGGTGTTCGACTGTCCTTTTCTGTTCTTCCCATTGTTCTTTATATCGGTTTGCGATTTGTCTATATTCATTTCTCTGTGCTAGGTCTTCCTTTGCCAAATCTTCACGTCCTGCCTTAAGTGAGATGATAGCACGTTCTTCACATTTTTCTGCTTGTGCTATTGCGCCATCGTGTGCATTCTGAAATTGTTTTTCTATTCCAATTGATGCGTCAACCTTCTGCTTTGCTTCTGAGAAACGGTTTGTTATTTCTAAGATGACATCCTCTAATACTTTTTCAAGATCTGTTTCTTTATTTTCTGTTTCTTCTTCGGTTACAATTTCAACTTGCGGCGTGTCTAATTTGACCACAACAGTTTTTGCAAGCTTATCACCCATACGTTGTCTACCTTTACCTAAAGCGAAAAGCCAGTCAATAGGTTGAAATACGGCAGCAAAACGACGAACGAACGCATCTTTATAGTTTGCTTGTTCTCCATCCTTCAAACGGACTATTTTAAGGGATAGTAATCTCTTTCCGAATCCCCCTCCATTATCACGTCCATCCATAAAAAAATAACCGTAATTCCATAATAAAATGCTTAGGACAAAGAAGGTAACTACTGCGGGATCATCTCCAAACATCATAAATTCTCCATAATCAGTGAACATTACAGATTGTAAGAGTCCTATTAGCCATAATACTCCTTGACAGAACGTTAAGAATCCGATATCCAACAAAAACGCGCCTAACCTTGCCCATCGAGATGCTAATTTGAATTTCTCTCCTGCAATCTTAACAAAGGACATTATTGCAACTCCGAGATGTAAATACAATTGGTGTCAATTGCCCAATAGGGTATTTGTTGTTGATGTGGAAATGATTTGTGCGGATAAAAAGGTATCATTAAAATGGATAATGTCAAGAGTATATCACTGAAAGGTGATTGACTAATGGGAAATGTGCGGAACTAAAGGATGTCAAATTGTAATATTGGGGTTGTGGGAATTATTGTAATCTCTCCTTTAATTCGGCAAGTTCTTTGTCAATTGATGCTTCTTCAGCATAACTCGCAAATTCACGGTTTAACTTCGTATCCGTAAGATCGATATCTACTTCGGATGCTGCTTTTGCCAATGTGGCAGCTTCACTTGCATTTTGTTCCATTTTATTGAGAATTTCAAACGCCGCGCCATCTTGAACCTCTGTCAATGTTTCTTGCAAGTGCTTGTGTGCATCAACATTTCTATGTTGTGCGATAACAATATCTCTTTTTCTTTCTGCTTCTTCAGTCTTCTGTTGTAATGTTTCAAGGAGCGTAGTGAGTTCTGCCACGACTTGTTTCTGTTCATCCCATTGTGTTTTGTATCGGTTGGCAAGTTGGCGGTATTCGTTGCGTTGAGTGAGGTCTTCCCGTGCCAAATCTTCCCGTCCAGCCTGAATCGCTATAGTTGCGTGCTCCTCACACCGTTCCGCTCGAACAACTGCCCCTTCATAAGCATCCTGAAATAGTTTTTCGACACCTACAGAGGCATCAACTTTCTGGTGCGCTTCTAAAAGTCTGTTAGTCATCTCAACAATGGTTTTCTCTAAAATTTTCTCAGGGTCTTCGGTTTCTAACTTTTCTGATTCTGGAGTAAGTTTTACTACAACAGTCTCTGTTAGTTTATCCCCCATCCGCTGCCGTTGTTTTCCAAACGTCCAGAAAGAATCCAGTGGTTGAAAAATACTTGTAAGGCGGCGAATAAAAGAATCCTTGAAAGTGCACGGTTTACCATCTTTCAATCGAAGCACTTGTAGGGACAGCAGCTTTTTGCCGGGTCCCTGTCCATCGCTGAAGCCGTCCATGAAAAGCAGAATAGATGCCCCTATTGCTGTGCCTCCCCATAGTAAAGTATCAAAACTATAGTTCAACCATGGTCCGAAAAGACCAATTATAAGCATTTGGAGGGTTGGTAATACACCTTCATCTACTTTATTTTTAGGACCCAGTGTCCACAGCAATGCGCTGAGCAATCCAATCCGAATAAGACTGGAACCGATGCCGGAACCCATTACATCAAACAGAAAAACCAAAATTGATAGAACGCCTGCTACGAGCATTCCATCTATGAAAAAAGCCATCAATCGCGCAAGTCGGGGTGCCAATTTGAATTTTTTCCCGGCGATTTCAATTAACTTCACTTTCAAACCCTATAAATCTTTTGTGTTTTGTGCTATAGATGTTTTGAAAAACTTTTATTTTTGTAGTTTTGCTTTTAATTCTGCTAAGTCGTTATCGATTGA
>VYFM01000207.1 GCA_009842375.1 Candidatus Poribacteria bacterium
ATTTAGTCCAGATGGAAAAACACTTATAAGTATTAGCAAAGATAAAACCATCTATTATTGGAATATCGCTACAGGAGAACGAAAGACACTGGCAGACAAAGGTCTTATTACCAACCAGCTTGATAAACCAGAAACAGTAGAAAGAGTTTCTTTTAGTCCAGATAACGCCATACTTGCAACTATAAGATTTAACAATACGATTCGCTTATGGGATACAACTACTGGAACCCTTATCCAAACTTTTTCCAGTCAGGATACAGATAAACAAGAAAAAGACTATCATAGAAATATAGAATATGTGCTTTTTAGTCCTGACAATCGGACAGCTATAGGTTTAACTGGTGGTGGGAAAATTCGTATATGGGATGTCGGTATAGGTAGAAGGAAAAGTTTATCTGAAGATCCTAGTTATGTCAGAAATGTATCCTTTTCTCCGGATGGGAAAACACTTGCGACAGGTATCTTTGGGGGGATCATACGTTTATGGGATGTTGATACGGGTGAACAGAAGAAAACAATTACTAATATTAGTGTAAGCTATTCTGCATTGCATGAACACGATTTCAAACCACATAGTCCAGATGGGAAGAAGTTCGTGTTTGGAAATAGAGATGGAACCGTCTACTTATGGGATGCAGTCACAAAACAGGAACAGACACTTTCAGGAATGAACTATAACTCTAAAGAATCGCCTTACAATATACATGCTTTAATCAGTCCTGATAGTCAAACATTAGCAAGTTGGAAAACACACGAAGATTTGAATATACATCTATGGGATATCTCCTCTGGTAAACACAAGCAAACCCTTAGAGGACATAAGACACGTGTCAAGACTGTTGTTTTCAGTCCAGATAGTAGCATGATGGTAAGTTGGAGTTCGAAAGGTGATACAACCATTCTGTTATGGGACATTGCTACTGGAAAACATAAACGAACTCTAAAAGGACATACAAATTGGGTTGAAGATGTTTCCTTTAGTCCGGATGGAAATACGCTTGCAAGCGGAGGATTAGACGGAACGATTCGTGTATGGAATTCAGAGACAGGTAAACAGATACAGTCATTCATGGAGAATAGTTTTGCAAATAACCTTGCAGCACAGTCTGCAGCGGTTACTGTTGTAACGTTTTACTCGGATGGGGTTGTGCTTGCAAGTGGTCATAAAAACGGTTCTATCCGACTATGGGATTTAGACACTGGAAAACCTATACAAACACTCAAGAGACATGCAGATGCGGTATCATCTATAGACTTCAGTCCTGACGGGAAAACATTAGCGAGTACAAGCAAAGATGCTACCGCGCGATTGTGGGATGTTGCAACAGGTGAACAAATACAGGCACTGGCTGGATATCAGAGGACTACATGGCGTGTGTTCTTTTACCCTAACGGTTTGCCCATAGCAACTGGGTATCAACATATAAACAGCCATGGTTATGATAAGAATATTCATCTTTGGGATTTGCGTGCGGGACATCTCAAAAAAACACTGACCGGACATACAGCGCGGGTTGACAATATTGGGTTTAGTGGGGATGGAAATACACTTACAAGTCTAAGTTTTGATGATACGGTACTTCTATGGGACCTAACCCCAACGATTAATGTGTTAGACGTTGAAGAATAGACTGACTATAGATATAACTTCTCTGGTCTGTTCATGTAGCCATCAAGGAGAAAGTTAGGTGAAATTCAATAAACGTACAATTTTCTTAATTCTTGGAGCAATATTTGTTATTCTCTGCATATTTGTTTGGTTAAGCGTTGTTAAAACTGTATATCAACGAGAAAGAAGCCAAAACAGATCACAGCAAAAACATCTCCCAGAGGAAAGTGTCAAAGATTTAGAATTCTCTCCAGATGGAACAGTATTAGCAGTTGCGACTCCTATTGGGATTTGGATCTATGACACGTCTACGTATGAAACTATTGATTTGTTAACAGCAGATAACTATGG
Source organism: Candidatus Poribacteria bacterium (assembly GCA_009842375.1). GTDB lineage: Bacteria > Poribacteria > WGA-4E > WGA-4E > WGA-3G > MSPOR6. The sequence goes on from VYFM01000207.1 coordinate 1,961, forward strand.
TATCTCAAGTATTTCCTTCAGTCCAGATGGGAAAACACTTGCGGGTGGTGGTGCAGATAAAATTGTCTACTTATGGGATTTTCGGACAGGTAAACGCAAGCAGTCTTTTATAGGACATAAGGGAAACATCAATAATGTTGTATTTAGCCATGAAGGAAAATTACTCGCAAGTGCAAGTATACATGATACCAACCTATGGGATGTCAATGCTGGTATACACAAGCAAACTGTTAATGGATATACTTATGTGAGATCTAAGTTATGGCTCAATAACGATGAAATGATCCATGCATCTGCAGAGGGAACAAAGACACTCCTATCAGATCTAATGACAAGAAAGCAAAAGATGGGACTTGGTGGACATAAGAAAAGCGTAAAGAGTATATCATTCAGTCCAGATGGAAAGACCATGGCAAGTGGAAGTTGGGACAAAACTATACGTTTGTGGGAACTTCCCGAAGGAAAATATAAAAAAACGCTCAAGGGACATAAGAAAAGTATCAATAGTATGATGTTTAGTGCAGATGGAAAGTTGCTTGCGAGTGCGAGTCGTGATGATACTGCTCGCGTATGGGATGTTGAGACAGGAAAACTCAAACGTACCTTTAAGGGACACATCACAGATGTTAGTTACGTAGCACTCAGTCCTGACGGTAAAATACTGGCGAGTTGGGGTTTAGATCAAATACTTAATATATGGGATGTTGAGACAGGCAAACATAAGAAATCTATCACAGTACACATTGCCCCTAAAGGTTGATTATCGTTCAATGCTGAAACAAGGGCAGCTCAATAAACGAAATAAAACACTTATTGAGATGGTATAAGATCAAGAGGATATTTCACATGAAAAAGATACTATTTCTTACGGTTTTTATTCTCGGTTTTATCACTACTTTTTTTAATCCGTCTCCTATTTCAAGCAAAGGTGTATCGGAAACATCTCGTTGTTACGATTCTCCACAGTGGCACCTACCTGAAGGCGTAAAAGCACGTATCGGTAAAGGAAGCATCATTAAGATGCAGTATTCACCGGATGGAAATGTGTTAGCCGTATTGAGTTCTGTAGGAATTTGGCTCTATGACGCACATAGCGGTGAAGAACGTGCACTACTCACAGGACATACCGGACTAATTACAAACATGTCATTCAGTCCAAATAGTCACTTCATCGCAAGTGGAGGAATGGACGGTACCACTCGGATATGGGATGTTGCAACAGGCAAACAAAAGCATACACTCACGGTGCCAAAGTTCAGAATTGGGGATGTATCGTTCAGCAACGATGGGAAAACACTTGCAAGTGTGAGTATTTCTGCAATGTCAAAACGTATTATCGGTCAAGTAGATCCATATATACAGTCAATTGGAATCGCAGGAACAAGTTCAGATATTGAACTATGGGATGTTGCAACCGGTACGCACAAGGAAACTATTAAGACAGGGGATTTTGGATCCAACATTTTATTCAGTCCAGATGGAAAAACGATTGCAGATGGGTATGATAATAACAGCAGACTATGGGATGCTGCAACCGGAAAACTTAAAGAGCATCTCAGGGGTGCCAAGACAAAGATTAGATGTATGTCTTTTAGTCCAGACGGTCACGCAATTGCAATCGGGGGTTGGTTAGAAATCCATGTGTGGGATACAAATATAGATAAAAATAAATCCGTCCGTATAAGTCACCCAAAGCAATCCCTAAAAGGGCATACATCGTATGTTAATAGTTTGTGTTTTAGTCCAGATAGTAAAACGCTTGTCAGCGGGAGTGAGGACAAGACTATACGATTGTGGGATATGGCAACAGGAAAACAGAAGAGAATCCTCAAAGGACATAGGAATTCTGTAAACAGCATATCTATCAGTCCAGATGGAACTACTCTCGCAAGTGCATATTCCCACGGTCCCATACGCGTATGGGATGTTGCCACAGGAAAACAAAAGCAAACTTTTACGAATCAAGCGTTGATTCAGAAACAAGCTGGACATGAATTGGATCCTTCAAGCGTTGCATTCAGTCCGGATGGACAGACTCTTGCAGTCGGGAATCAGGACGCTTCAATCCTTCTATGGGATGCGAATACAGGTAAACACAAGCAAACCCTAAAAAGGCACAGTTTTCTTAAGAGGCATACATGGAAAGTTACCTCTGTCTCGTTCAGTCCAGATGGAAAAACACTCGCAAGTGGAAGTAAAGACAATAATATACGGTGAAGGGTTATCACAACTCGTAGCCAAAAAAAAATTCACAAAGGACACAAGAAGGAGGTAACTTGCGTAAATTATAGTCGGGAGGGAAAGACACTCGCAAGTGGAAGTAAAGACAATACTGTAGGTATATGGGATGTGGAGTCAGGTATACATAAGCATATTCTCAAAGGAAATACATATCATGTTTATACTGTCGCGTTTAGTCCAGATGGAAAAACGCTCGCAAGTGGAAGCGAATCGGTGAATAATGAGAAGAAGACCATCCATCTGTGGGATGTGGACACCGGCATACAAAAGCAAATATTTGAAGGGGATAGCACCATTCAAGGTTTAACATTCAGTCCAGATGGTAAGACGCTTGTGAGTGGGAGTAGGGGCGGTAAAATCCGTTTGTGGGATGTTGCTACAGGAACTCAATCAAAAACGTTGAGATCACGTGAATATGATAATGTCACCGCTGTATTGTTCAGTCCAGATGGAAAAACACTCGTAAGTGCAAATCGGGACGCTATGATTACCTTGTGGGAAGCAGCAACCGGTGAAATAATAAAAAGGTTAGTTGGGCATACGTATACTGTAAATAGTTTTGCATTCAGTCCGGATGGGAAAACGCTTGCGAGTGCAAGCAATGGTGGAACGGTTTTCTTATGGGATTTTGATTCTATAGTTGACAGTATTAGTGAATAAAATCAGTAATTATGTCAACTGTGAAGTGCTATCCAAATTTGCTAACATGTTGACACCACCCCTCTGACTATAAAGGACACAGCACTTGGAGAGTATCCAGATGCAAAAAGTAACATCTTATATTCTTCTACTGATGTTGATTGTATCAACACTATATTTACCGAGCACCTTCGCGCAAGATTACACCCGATGGGTTCTTCCAAGAGGCGTTAAAACCCGATTCGGTAAAGGCTATGTGAATGATATACAATATTCACAGGATAGTTCTATCTTTGCAGTTGCCACTTCCATCGGTATTTGGATCTACGATGCTAACACCTTTCAAGAACTTATCTTGTTAACAGATTATTCGTATGGTTCGAATAAAGTATTCGGTGCGGATAGCATTTCGTTTAGTGAGGATGGACAGACACTTGCAAGTGGTACTTCTGGAGATATTACTCTATGGGATATTCCAAATAAACGGTGGAAGATGAGGATGGGTAGAGGAAAAATTAGTTCTGGTTCCAGCAAGATTGCATTCTGTCTGAATGGGAAAACCCTCGCCCACGCAGATCTGGACGGTATTGAATTGTGGGATGCAGATATAGATGGAGGTCATAGAGATCTCACGAATGAACGTATGATTTATAGGAAAGTCGAACATGCAATCGACATCAAATGTATATCATTTAGTCCTGATGGGAATGTTCTCGCCACTGGTAATCAAGATGGTACGATCCACTTATGGGACAAAGTTAAGGGTGAACACCTAAGAACACTAACTGGACATACGGCTGTTGTCACCAGCATTTCGTTTAGTCCGGATGGAAAAACGCTCGCAAGTGGAAGTAAAGACAAAACGATACTTTTGTGGGACGTTAACACTGGTGAACAAAGGAACACCCTAAGAGGACATAAGAAACCTATTTATAGTGTTTCATTCAGTCCAGATGGAAAAACGCTCGCAAGTGGGGGCGATGACAAAATTGTCTACTTATGGGATGTCGATAAAGGTCAGCATAAGCAAGTCCTAATGGGAAATGCATTCTGGATGAATAAAGTGCTGTTTAGTCCAGATGGAAAGTCGCTGGCTGTTGTGAGTCGTGACCATTCCATCTATTTATATGATACTGCAACAGGTATAAACAAACAAATCCACATAGAACATGCACTAATAGCAAACAACGTGGTGTTTAGTCCAGATGGGCAGACTTTCGCAATTGTATGTCGTGACCATTCCATCCATATATGGGATGCTGCGTTGGGTATCCACTTGCAAACCTTAACAAGTCAACATATTCCTAACGAACAAACAAAAAATATGATTCCTTACAGCAACTGGACAATCAGTCCAGATTCGGCAATGTTTGCAGGAGGAAATCCGGATGGTAGTATCAGTTTGTGGGATGTTAACTCTGCAAAGCATAAGTTTCTCATTGGACATAATGATTCTGTGCAAAGTGTGGCATTCAGTCCAGATGGTAGAATCTTTGCCAGTGGAAGTAAAGACAAAACAATCCGTATATGGGATGTTGCAACTGGTAAACACAAGGATACATTAAGGAATCAAGGAATGGTAGGCAAACAAAAACAAAACGAGAACACGGTGGCTGTCAGCAGTGTATCTTTCAACCCAGATTCTCGTCTACTTGCCAGTGGAAGTATGGATGGGAGCATCAAAATATGGGACCTTGAAACAGGGGACACCAAGCATACTCTCGCCGGACATACGCAGAAAATAATTTATCTTACCTTTAGTCCAGATGGGACGGTGCTTGCAAGTGTAAGTATAGATGGCACACTCAGCCTATGGGATGTTACTACAGGTTCACACAAGCGGACACTTGGCGCGCGTAAAGGAACAATTTGGAGTGTATCGTTCACACCTGACGGAGTGCCTTTCGCTGGTGAAATCAACAACAATGTCATCTTTTTGTGGCAGGTAGAAAAGGGCACTCGCAAAAAAGTCCTCATAGGGCAAGGTTCTCCAGTTTCGCATGTATCCTTCAGTCCGGATGGACGCACACTTTCGAGTACGAGTGCTGATGGTACAGTGT
>VYFM01000172.1 GCA_009842375.1 Candidatus Poribacteria bacterium
GATTTTGCGGTGTCTACATCCCCGTGCTAAAGCACGAGGTTTTGACACCGAAGATTGATAATTATGCTGCGGAGTTAAGTTATTTCTAAGAAAACCTTACACTCTTTGTCGGAGCCTAAGAGCTTTGAGCCATCTTTGTGCTTTCGGCACGGATGTATCAAAAGGTTCTTTCATTTCAAAGCATTCGGTTTGTCCAGCATAGATGTGGTGCCAGTCAACAATACATGGCATCTTCTGTTTTTTTAGGTTTCGCATGAGATACCCGCGAACCCTTGCGCGAGTATCGCGAGGTGCGTTGCTAATGGCGTGACTGATATGCTCATCTGAAATCACACGTCTTATACATCCTTCACTTTGTAGTGCGTAAAAAATGCCACTATCTGGATCAATATTATGGTATTCTAAATCCAGACTTTTGAGCCATGGGTCATCCCATGTGAGATCTTCTTCAGCAATTAAGGTATCAAGAAACCATTTTTTCGCTGCCCAATCAAGCCGTGTTGTAAGACGTGTCCAATCCGTTTCAAGGTCATTCAGGACGTTCTCCCATTCAGTGAGGATCCACTCAGCAATTTCATCACGATTAGGAAGCACATCTGCAACAAAGTTAAGGTATTCGCGTTGAATGTCAATAGCAGAGACAGTTCTACCATTTTGTAAATCAACTTGCCATTCAAGCGATGTGTCCCGTGAGATATGTTTGATCGCAGCAATAGGATCAATTAGGTCAATACTCGGAATTGGTAGTTTTTCACCATGAATATCAAAATGTTTTTCAATTGCATCAAGGACAAGTGCTGTGGTTCCGACCTTCAGTGCTGTCGCATACTCAGACATGTTTGAATCACCTACAAGCAGGTGGAGTCTACGATATTTTGTATAATCACTTAACGGTTCGTCTCGTGTATTGATAATTGCTCTACTGAACTGAATCCATTCATAAATTTCAGTGACGATGTGGTCAGCTCTTTGTGATATTTGGTACCCAAGAAAATCGTCTACGCTGTATTGTCCATCTCCAAATTCAAGGATATCATCGTATCCTCCCACTCTTCCAGCACCGGCAAAAATTTGCCGGGTTACAAAGAAAGGCAATAAAGTGGGGATAACGATTCTATAAAAGGGGACATCGCGTCGCGCTTGAAAGTTCTCATGACATCCGAACGTCGCACCAGTGAAATGGTCTATGTTGTTCTTGTAGAATGCGACATGTGGGGTCAGACCTGTGTCTTTTACGATTGCGTTAATTACATGTTCAATGGCTTTATCATAGGCGATAAGGTCAAACAGGTTTGCGCATTCGGGTGTTGCGTATTCAAGATGCCCCATATCAATGTATAGTCTACCACCATTGAAGAGGAAACCACCGTTGCCAGGAGGTTCGCCCCAATCACGATAGTGGAGATCAGGGATACCGAGTTCAAGTGTTTTGAAAGTATAGTCTCTCACACGGGCAGCGATACCTTCTGGTGATACTTTTATTCGTTGGGACTGAATCGCTTCAGATTGAATCATGCACCCAAATTCGGTTTCAATTCCCATTATTCTGTATGACACGGTTTGTTCCCCAATTTATGTTTGGTAATCAGACTTTGACTATCACTTATTAGTTAAATCTTGAATTTCATCTTGAGATAGGATACGAAATTTAGTATCAGCGGGTAAACTATTATCTAATATGCCTGCCTCAATTTCACCTTCGTCTAATTCAGACTTAATGATTTCGTCTATCTGTTCGTCTGTTACCTCTGTATTATCCTCTGCTTCTTCGAAACGTTGACTTAACTCTCTACCGACAGCCCATGTTTTGAGTGCCAATTGAATCGTGGTGGCAAGGTCGGTTTCTGTATCGGATTGTTCGTTTGTTAGATAGTCTTGCATCGCATTTTCTATTTCCGAAGTACCGCCAATCACTGCTGACTCGTGATGCACATTAACATTCCCATCATAATTAATATGGGTAAATTGTGTTTTTGCATCACCATTTCCGATTTCAACGAGGAGCATTTTGATAATATACGCTTCTCCGACAATCGCTTCGAATGCCTGTTTAAAGGTGTGTGCTAACACATAATGTGTTAGTCTATGGAGGTTTACATCTTCCGTAGCACTTTGGAAAGCTTGAACGCTTGCTGTATCGGTAACCAACATCCGCAACCGTTCAATGTCTGCAGGGTGACCGATGGCAGAGAGAGCAATTCGGTCATGAACTTCAAATATCTTCTGAGCACCTTTCGTCACTGTTAATAAGAGGCTACCATTTTCATAAGGTAATCCAACAACGGGACTTCCGAGTCTAAGTTGATCTTCAATATAATCGCGCCGGTCCTGAATCGCTTCAATCCAACGATACGGCAAGTCTCGCATTATGTAGCCTCCACGTAACAATCTTTTAGGTAATCTTCAGACAGAGTATCAATGCCTTGATGAGTAATTGTTTTGACAGTTGGAAATATTTCTGCTTTTGCGTTGTATCCGCTGGTCGCAGCATCATATTCACTTGCGGTATCAAGCAGTCTTAATATAGTGATGGTTGCTGTTCGCTGATCCATATTCTCTAATTGAGTATCACCCCATCTGTCAAGATAACGTAATACCCCTCGAATCCAGATTGAACCGGAACCTGTCGTTGCGAAATCCACGTTCTCAAAATGTGCACCAAGTGCGTCGTAAAAGTAAATTTTCCCACCATTCTCCGATTCGTCAGTTTGTGGTGAATACAATGCAAATATGGGAATAACTGCTCCGATACCTTGCATCGCCATGGGAAGATTATCACGAATAAGACGTGAAAGTGTGCGTAGTTTTCCTTCAACACTAAGTTCTTGAAGTTGACTTCGCCGAAAGTACTGGAATGAATGTTTTAAGACACGTGCTATCTCATAAGCCATCGCAGGGGCACCAGAGATAGCAAGAACTGAATGGGAATCGATAGGAAGGACTTTCTCAGCACGGTCATGGACAACGGAGGTGCCTGCAGTCGCACGCCGATCTCCTGCGATAATAATACCATTTTGGTAACGCATTGCAACAACCGTAGTTGCTTCAGGGATTTCAAGAGTGGTACCGTGTATTGTTTTCTCTTTAGATGTTAACTGAAGCGCGTCGCGTATCGGTTTAGGTGTTGCCTGAAAAAGATCACGTTTTGTCGTTAGGTTAACATCGGACGTTTCGCGGTCGACTTCAGTTTCATCTGTCAAGGTGTCAGCATGTCTTAACAAACCGAGAAAGTCACCTTTATGGTTCATCATTCCCCCGTTCTTTGACGGTATCGTCGAGATTGGTCTTTGTCAACACGACGCATACGTTTTAGGAGTTCTTGGGTATCTGGTCTGTTGACATCGGGACGTTTCGGCGCATCGTTATCGTCACCACCATCACCAGGTTCAACGGGTTTTACCGGTCTTTGTTTGCGCTCGGGGTAATGGACAATCTTATTTCTCATCAGAAATGTCTCCTTAATCTGCTATGCATAAGCAGTTCTTGTATTACAAACTGGGATTAACTCAAACCAAGCTTTTCAACAAGTGTTTGGGGGTTTGGTGATAAGTCAAGTGCTTCATTATATTTTCGTGCAAGCTCAGCGTTTGCAAGAGAGTTCATATTAACTGTAACAGGTTTACCTTTTATGTCAAAGGTAATGCTATCCCATTGAACAGTTTTAATTGCATCCTCAAACTTGTTGAGTGATTTTCCACGGAAATAGGCGCGTGTGTCCAATGGCGGTGTATGTATAGCCGTATTGATTTGTTCGTCTGTCACAACACGCTGCATCTGTAATCCATAGAATAATCCCTCTTCCATGTCAATGTTATGATATTCTAAATCAATACTCTGTAGCCACGGATCATCCCATTCAATATCTTCGGATTCAACGAATGTCTCCAATAACCACTTTTTGGCAACCCAATCAAGCCGATCTGTAAGTCCCATCGGGTCATTTTCAAGATCGTTAAGTGTTGCTTCCCACTGTGTCAGGATCCAATTGGTATCACTATTTTGATTTGAGAGATGTTTTTGTGCAAGTGCAAGATATTCACGTTGGTGGTCAATTGCACTTATCATCTTACCATCGATTTTCATTAACATCCATCGATACGTCTGGTCGTGTGAAATCATTTTTATAGTATCTATTGGATTAGCAATTGCAATACTCTTAGGAATTAACCTTTGTTCAATCAAGTCAATAACAAGTGCTGTAGTTCCCACCTTGAGTGCTGTTGCATATTCGGACATATTCGCATCACCTACGATACCGTGAAGTCTACGGTATGTTGCCGGATCTGCATGGGGTTCGTCTCGCGTGTTGACAATTGGACGTTTATGCATTGTATCCACACTCGCTTCAACGTGGAAAAAATCGGATCGTTGTGTGAGTTGAAAATGCCCCGGTGTTGCAAGTCCTGCTTCGGTTTCAATGCCAATTTTACCAGCTCCAGCAAAAATTTGTCTTGTTACAAAAAACGGAAGAATGCATGCTTTAAGGTAATCAAAAGGCACTTCCCGAGCCATGAGATAATTATCATGACATCCGTAACTATGTCCGTAAAAATCTGTGTTGTTTTTGTATAAGATTACACGTTGTCCAAGTTCTTCACTTCGTCTTTCAGCACATTTGTGGAGTATTCTCTCGCCTGCCTTGTCATGTGCGACAAGGTCAAATAGACTTTGACATTCAGGAGTAGAATATTCTGGATGTGCATGGTCATTATATAGACGTGCACCATTGATAAGGATACGATCACTCTTGATTTCCCTAAAAGACCGTCCTGGTTCCTTTGCAAACCTTTCTCGGTCGCGTTTTTCTTCTTCAATTTCATCAGGATGATTATTAAGGTGTTTTGCTCGAAACCCACGTTCATCTCGAAACGGATCTTCACCATCATAATCCCATTGAGGTAAAAATGGATCTTGCCGATAATTTTTTATAAGTTCAATAGATTCCTTGACAGGATCTATTTGTTCAGCGTTTTCAAGTGTGATACCGTATTCGGTTTCAATTCCAAAAAGTCTGGACATTATATGTTTCTTTCTAAAATATTCGGACGGGTGTGTGATGTGTCAAGATGAAGTAAAGTCCTATATCACAGGACTCGGTGTTTTACGAGATTCCCTTTTTTCAGGTAGAATAGGTGTAACTTTAACAACATTCACAGGATCGTAATCCAAGAGTTTGAGCCAATCCTCAGTAGCTTCTGTCGGCGGGAAAATATCGTTTTCACTGAATTCTGCATTGAGTGCATCTAACAAGTCATCCAATGTGATACCAGTGTCTAAATCTGATGCTGCGATAGCACGTTTCATGGCAGTCTCTTTCGCTCTTTGAACAATCGACTCAATTATTGCCCCACTACAGAGATGACCTCGGTAGAGAATGTCACGCCTACCGCTACGGAGAGCAACTTCAAGAAATCGGTTTTCTGCTGTTTCACGGAACATTTCATCTACTACTTCGGAAATCAAACTGTCAATGACCTGCTTATCCGCAGTTTCACCTGATTCTGTTTCAATTGGAAGATCTGACGTTAGATAGATACTAAATATATCCTTAGCAGCCTCTTTATTTGGACGTATCACTTTGATCTTTCTATCAATCCGTCCTGGACGTAGAATTGCAGGATCAATTAAGTCTGGTCGGTTAGTTGCCAGAATGATGACTACCTCTTGTAACGGTTCAATACCGTCCATTTCTGCACAGAACATCGGTACCAATGTATTAGAAATACTGTGCGACCGCATGGCACGACGTGTACCTAAAATAGATTCTGCTTCATCAATAAAGACAAATGCCAGTTTACCCTCAGCACGTTTTTCACGGGCAGCAAGAAATATCTCTCTAACTTTCCGTTCCGATTCGCCGAGCCACATATTCAGTATTTCGGGACCTTTAATGTGCAGAAAAGTCCCTTCAATTTCTTCACCAGTTTCTGTTTTAAGACGTTCAGTTAGGTTGTAAGCAGTAGCTTTTCCAATAAGCGTTTTACCACAACCTGGAGGACCATGGAGAAGAAAACCTTTCGGAACAGTATATTGATACTTTTCGAATAGTTCAGGATGTAGTATCGGCTGTTCAATAGTATCCTTTATTCGTTGAATTGTGTCGTCAAGACCTCCAACTTTTGACCAGGGTATAGGTGGTACCGCTTCAAGTGCATAATCGTTCCGTTCTTTTGATTCTATACGTTCAATGGCAATCTTTAAACTGGAATCAAGTCTGACTTCGTCACCAGATTTTAACTTCACATCAACTAAATCAGATGCTCGTTCTATAATAACAGATTGAAGACCCGGTTCAGAACCAACACGAAGCCTGCCATCCGGCAGCACATCTGCTATTTTTGTGATTGGACCTGATTCGTTATATCCGAGTTCCCCTACAACGACAAAGGCTTCATTCAACAGGACGCTAACACCTTTTTTCAGGTTATCGCTTTCAAGTTGAGGATCAATATTTGCAAAGTATTCGGATCCGCTAACGCTAATGCGCGCAGTATCGTCTTCTGGTGTTGCAAGGAGAGTCCCTATGCGGTTTGCTGGGGCAGTAAGTTTATCAATTTGTTCTACCATCTCATTGTGAACACGTTCTGCTTCCTGTTCAATAGCGCGAACTCTATGACGAAATTCACCTTCGTCATTAATGATAGAACGTCGTAACTCAATGAGAAAGCGACGCCTACGGTCTTCCACCGGAGTTTCTGAGATGATGCGGTGGATTAACTGCAAGGAATAACCGGAACCCATTATTTCTTCAAGATCTATATCCTCTTCCAATTCCAATTCTTCCTCATTATCATAAAATAACTTATGATCATCCGGATTTATACCAGCGTTACTTCGGTTTTTCTTATCGTACATTTTGAACGTCTCCTCAGACAGAAAAGGCTGACTTTACGAT
>VYFM01000134.1 GCA_009842375.1 Candidatus Poribacteria bacterium
CTCCAATCCCATCTGCTGTATCGTCATTTTCTTTTCTATACCCAGAATCTTCAGCTGCGTATGCACCTCTTCGTCAACATATATGCCTATATGTAGTTTCTTTTGTCGGGAAGGGGGGCGTTTTGCCTGAGTAGTTTCAACGGGTTCTGTTATTATTTCTGGCGTTTCCTCTTGTAGTTCTTGTGGTTTGTATTGTTCTTCATTCTGGGCAAAAACTTCGGATAAATCTGGTTTCTTTGTTGACATGCTATAACTCCATTTCTTTAGCGATATACGTGTAAAATTCGCGTATTTCGTTTGATGCTTTTCCACGAGGCTCATATTCCTGCACAGTAAGTCCTGCAGTATAAGCGTAATTAAATGCGATTCGATTTCCGATCTCGCAAGGTGCACATACTACATCGTAATGACCAATAGCCTTTCGCGCTTCTGCGGTAACATTACCGCGAGGCGGCACACCATTCAGAACAATACGTGCAGGAACATTTGCGAGGCGAATGATGTTTATTGTCGATCCTATTGCTTTTAGGTCTATAAGTGCAGGTTTACAAGGAATTACTGCAAACTGGGCTGCAGTTGCTGCGTCCAATGCTGTGGATTCTGTGTGTGGAGCCGTGTCAATAATTGTGAACGTTGCTCCGTTATCTTTAGCAAGATGCAGTATTTGCTGTAATCTGGATGCGTGCGCTGAGATAACAGCAGGGGTTTTGTTTTCACGAATATCTCGCCAACTGGTAGCACTTGCTTGTGGGTCAAGATCAATCAGTGCTGTTGTGTGACCTGCCTGTTCCGCCGCGACAGATAAGTGAATCGCAAGCGTGGTTTTGCCTGTGCCACCCTTACGGCTCAAAATGGCAATGGTTTTCATCCATACCTCCGTATGTGCATACTCGCGTGTGTGCTAACATGCACTTTTGCATACATGCATATATGCCAAAGTGCTCATTAGCATGTGTGCATGTATGCACATTATAGAGATATAACGTTTCCGCTGGTGGAAACGTTACAATTCGTTTGGATATTCCATAGTTTGTATGTTTGACATACTCCCCCCGCTAAAGCGTGGAATTCTTCGCTCTCACATTAGCAGTTTTGCTGCGAAATGGCGTTTCCTGCTTCCGTCTCTCGTGCCACAGATTGTGGTCGGACTTGGACTCCACAGGCGTAATTTTCGGCATGCCCTGCCGTAGTAGCTGCAAAAGCGGCACAAGTGTCTGTGTAACTTAAGTTAAGTGGACAATATTTCACACTAAAGGTCAAAGGATTTTGCGGTGTCTACATCCACGTGCTAAAGCACGAGGTTTTGACACCGAAGGAGTAGATAACATTGACGGAAATTCGCTTGGATATTTCACATTTTGCCTGTATAATTTGTGGTGTCGGGAGGGACCTTATCCGAAATTTGTTTATTGTTTTCATAGCACTTTGCGTGCTATTGATCGGGTGTGAATACCAAAAAGTTATCAATGTCATTGACGACACACGAGTACCAGAGCAATCCCGTGTTCTCAATGTCGGCTTTTATGATGCTTTTTCGCCTGTGAGTTACAGTTTGGTGCATACACATCTCGGTTATGAAGCAGACCTTTTGACTGCACTTGAAGTCATGGAAACCCCAAATCTATCTTTTACAAGGGAACCGATCTCTCAATGGGAAAACATCTGGCTTTTGGCTGCTACTTCTGACTATGATATTATCGGTGGAGGAATCACAATCCTTGAGGATCGGACAAAGGACGCAACTGGCACACAGCTTGTTGCCTTTACAACACCTCACATTGTGTTTCGGCAATCGCTTCTGGTACGTGCTGAAGATGCAGGGCGTATCCAAAACTACACCGATCTGACGCGTGATATCCGCGTAGGCGTACTACGGGGGACAACCGGTGAAGCGCGCTTGCTTCAAATTACAGGGATAGTCGACGCTAATGGTGTTGTTGCTGCAGGTACACGGATTGACACATCCACAGGCACGGTTGTCGCAGACGGTACAGCGAACTATAAGATTACTGCGGCGGGATCGACACCGAATATAGAAAGCAGGTTCACGCTCTACCCGCCCGCAGACAATATGCCGCAAGTCAACTATCCTGTGAATATGCCGCATCAAGGCTTTGACCCGCTTATACATCGCGTTGCCATCGCCCTAACAGAAGAACAGGTGTTGCTTGGCAATCTACAAGAAAACAGGATTGATGCCCTTGCGCGCGGTGAGATCGGCAACCGAGATGCTGCGGCTGCATCTGCTGGGGCTTTTGTTGTTACTGCTCTCGATAAACAAGTAGAATATGGCGGGTTTACTGTTGCACGCGAAAACACGGAATTGCTTGAGTTTCTAAATAAAAGGATTAACTATCTCACCAATAACGGCAACATCGGTTACGCACAATGGGTCGTGGATAACGGTGTCTTTATGAAACGCGCACAAGCGTTGAAATCGGATAATTAAAAAAGAAACAAAAGATAAAATTAGTTACAATAATTGATACAACTATATGGGAGATTAGGATGTTAATAATGTTGAAAAAAATAGTTTATTTGTTTCTGTTTCTTGTGTTTATGGGGACTGTATCTTCTGTTGTGTTTGGACACAGCGATTCCCCGACTTTGTTAGAGGATGTGAACAAAGACGGCGTGGTAAATATTCAAGATTTAGTACTTGTTGCGAATGCTATTGGACAGCAGCGGGATCGCACGGCTTTACATGACCCGGATGTCAATCGCGATGGGATTATCAATGTCCTTGATCTTGTTCGCGTCAGCAATCGTTTTGGTGAAACACTACCGGATGAGCATTCAACTTATCACGCGATTCAAGAGTATATTTTTGATAAAAGCTGTGTGAATAGTGCGTGCCATGCGGCACCAACAAATATTGCTGGTTTGAACCTCAGCTATGTGAATTCTTATGATGAGATAGTTGGACAAGTTCCAGAGAACCCGGCAGCAGCGGCTGCGGGTATGAAACTTATTGATCCGGGCAATCCTGAAAATAGTTTCTTGTTGACCAAACTGATCTCCCCTATAGCACAGGAGCATGGGACCAGAATGCCACTTGGTAGTGGTGTGCTTCACGACGGGAAAATAGATGCCATTCGGAAATGGATTGCTGCTGGTGCACCACAGACAGGTAAAATAGAAGCAGTTGGTGATCTGGGTCTGCTACGCGATCCTGAAGAAATATTTGTGCCACCGCCAGCACCGCTACCTGGGCAGGGTTATCAGTTGCATTTACCGCCTTACGAAATCGAACCCGGCACCGAACGCGAGGTCTTCTTCGCAACACAGATCCGTGATGAAAATGGTGATCTGATAGAAGACGATATATTCATCAACGGATACGAGATATTCTATCCGACAGGCAGCCATCACTTTATTTTATACAGGCTCACCGATGCAGCGATAGAAGAGGGCATTCTGCAGGCGGGTGTTACACCGGGAATAGGCGTTGACCCGAACCACGTTTTTCGTGAACTGGATCCATCGGATCCGCAAGCACTTGGAAATCTTGGGACTCACCGGTTCTTTGTTGCTGGGACACAAACTGAGGACTTCTCCTTTGCATTCCCTGAAGGTGTTGCGCTGCGTCTCCCCGGCGACACGCTGTTTGACTTGAATTCTCACTACATTAACTTATTGGGTACAGAAACACTCATCGGTGAGGTCTATATAAATATTTACACGCTTCCACCTGAAGAAGTCAAACATGAGGCAGTAGAGATTTTCGTTTCCAACACGGATATTAACGTTCCACCAGGGCTCACCCGTGTGACGAAAATGGACTGGTATGTTGAAGATGAACTTCAACTACGCGGTGCGCCTTCGGATGCTATCTTAAATGTAATAATGCTGACATCTCACATGCATAGACATGGTGAGTTATTTGAAATTACGCGGATGTCAACAAATGAATTGCTCCATAGAAGTATCGTTTATGATGATGCACCTATTACATTCTATAACCCACCGCTGATGCTTGACGCGACGGATGGACTGAGTTTTCAGTGTACCCATAACAACTACGATCGCGATGTACCGATTGAGTTCGGATTTACATCTGAAGACGAGATGTGCATAATTGTCGGGTATTATTATCTTTCAATGACAGCGGATACCAATGAAGATTAACTGCCAATACACTTATTTCAATAAGGCAAGGAGAGTTAGAACATGAAATTTACCAACATTGTGTCTTGTCAGAAGACACTTTTAGTATTATGCCTGATCTGCTGTTTCACACTGACAGCGACCGCGGCAAACTATTATCCATCTGAAATCGGCAATACCTGGGTATTTATGAGTACCGATGGCGGTGAGCAACTCACTTATACACTTCAAGCACCTGAGAATACGGATGTTGAAGGGCTTATTGTGCTCAAGATTATGAATGAGGTAATCGGGACAGACAACACCAGCACGGACATATACGGAGTCACCGTTGAAAATGATGGCAGTCTTTTATTACATTATAGCGTGACGGATCAGGGTGCTTTGGGCATTGCAGAAGCGACTTACGTACCGCCGGTCACTTTCTTTCCAGCCGATTTACCCCTCGGACATACCTGGCAAATACTGACAGAAACAACACTCGAACTGGCGGGTGCAGTGACCACCACAAGCACGATAAAAGTAGTCGCAATTGAAGACGTACAGACACCAGCGGGTGTATTTGAGAACTGTGTCAAGTTGGAAATAAACCAAAAAGATGTCACAGCATTCGCAGTTCTACGCAAGACTTCATACCAATGGTTAGCACCTGATGTGGGTCCCGTCAAATTTCTAAGTGCTCAAGATATTCTGTTCGAATTGCAGAGCTACAACTTAGTAGAACCGAGAATGGAAGCCCCTTTGATGGAGGTTTCTATTGAACAGAAACCCACTAAGGACGCACAACAGATAAAAATAGATATTCAACTGAATAGTGGTAAAGATGTTGCAGGATATAGCGGTTTGGTTGTCTTCGATGCCACGGTGTTAAAATATATCTCGGCAACACAAGGGAATTACCTACAGAGTGGCGGTATTTTCATCCGTCCGATGCTTCATGAAGATGATACTTACGCCCTCTCGCTTGATGTCGGTGATGTCATGCAGACCGGTGCCACAGTAACTTTCGGAGAACAAAAACTTTCAGTGTCGGAATTCTTTTTCAAAATTCCTGAAGTGCCTCCCGAATTCGCACGTCCGGGTGCGGAATATTGGGGCATCTCGATTCTTGGTTCAGCCCCGCTTGGTGCGGACACGCACCTACCTGTTGCAACAGATGGTAATGGCACACTCGTGACACTTACATTTGAAGTTTTTGACCCAGATACACCCGCCATCATTGCTTTACCGAATCTGATACTATCCGATTCCTTTGATGCTCCCCTACCTGTCACGATCCGAGAGATGGTAATCACTAACTTGGTGCCACTGATCGATGAAGATCTTTCGACCGATGTCAATGGTGATGGTGAGGTCAATATCTTGGATTTGGTACGTGTTGCTTCCTATTTCGGAGAACCTGTATCAGACGAAAATGCAGCCGCAGATGTCAATGGTGATGGTAAAATAAACATCTTAGACTTAGTACGGATCACACAGGATTTCGGTAAATCAACAACAGCAGCCGTTGATGAGTAGAAAATCATCAATCTTCGGGCATTCCGCCCCTGCTACTCTAGCACGGATCGGAATGCCCACTCCTATATTTATTTTTCTTGAGAAATAATGTTAAAATCCGTTAGACTCTATTTAGCATTACATGAAAATTTAGTAATAGAAAAAAAGGTGTTTAAAACAGAACTCACGGTAAAAAACGAGTTTACCGTGAGCCCAAGCACCTTTGATTTCTCGTAAAAATCAAAGAAAGGAAAATTTTATGTTATCTGAACAACAGATTCCGATGTTTCAGGAATCAGTTCCGGACACAGAAGGTAAGACGCATCCAATTCCATTTGGATACGATTCTATGTTGATGGAACTTCAAAACCGCAGCATGAAAGCTGCAGATGCGATGATGGTGATACTCACTACGGCTAAAGCCGTGTGCTTCTTTTAGCACATCAGCCCTCCTATGTGATTCCTGATTCCGTCTCTCGTGCCACAGAATGTGGTCTTAGTTGGACTCCACAGGCGTAACTTTCCGTCTATCCCACGGTAGTTGATTAGTGAATGTAGCAGGGATGTAGAGGTTATCTACAAAATTAGGTGTTCTGCTATATTCTAATGTTTTGAGTGATTTCGCACCAGCATCACACAACTTATCACGGTTGAGGGACAGGACTCAATACGAGTTTGCATTGAGGTGATAACCCTGTCCTAAGATGCTGTATATACTATATCACAAAATATCCCTAATTGTCAAGGTTTTTTGACCCAAGCATAAATGCTTGGGATTGCCAGTTAATTCCCTTCATCGCCGTTAATTATACTGCAATTGGAAGTCAAGTCAATCAAAATATTTGTCTATCAAGAATCTTTCAGAGATGATGGGCATTTCATTTAGTTATGTATCCAAAATTGTGAAGCGTATTTCTCGGTTTTTGAAGAAGGTGAAGTCTAATCGGAAGGGGACGATATTCAATGTGATTCATTACGATTTCACCGAGGCTTTAACTGAGGAAGAGAAAAAAGAGTTTGATCGGACGTTTGCTGTGCCGTATGGGTTGGGCAGTCCGATTGAAGCCATGTTCAGAGGTAAAAGTAATTTAGACTTAAGAAATGTATGAAAATCGAATGGATTGGTTAGTTAAACATTACCTATCCATTTTTGGCAGAATCATATTGCTGACTTCACATTTTTGGCGTATGAGTTGTGCGGGAGATGCTGATTCGGAGTCTAATTACATTTTTATTGCACATATATTGTATGTTTGCTACAATATATGTTGACGTTAGCAATTCACGGAG
>VYFM01000684.1 GCA_009842375.1 Candidatus Poribacteria bacterium
AGGTAATGTTTGACTTTCCGCTGGGATTTGAACACAGCCAAAATATAGATTATATTCCTTAAATTGACACATAAGGGTAGAACTTGCGAAACCCGACGGACGACATAAACTTTTAGTAACACGCATCCACAACATATTCTTAAAACTGAATAACCCCGGTAGGGACCACTTTTTTCTTGTAGTATAATAAGGAATGTGCTACACTTTAACCCAAAGTCAAGTAAGAGGTAAATCGAATGGTTCAACCCAAAGCCCCACGCGCGTTCCATGTGATGACAAAGCCAATAGGACCGATATGCAATTTAGATTGCGAATACTGCTTTTATCTGGAAAAAGAGGAACTCTATCCCGAAACTCGCTCTTTCCGGATGACTGATGAGACTTTGGAAAATTACGTCAAACAATATATAGAAGCACAGCAAGTTAACGAAGTCACTTTTGCGTGGCAGGGCGGTGAACCGACGTTAATGGGTGTGGATTTTTTTCGACAGGCAATCCGATACCAGCAGAAATATAGACGAACTGGTATGACAATCCAGAACACATTTCAAACTAACGCAACCCTTCTTGACGACGAATGGGGGCAATTCTTCAAGCAGAACAAATTTCTAATTGGAATCAGTATTGACGGACCACCTGAAATACACGACAAATACCGTTATGACAAACGCGGTCGTCCATCATCAGAACAGGTGATACGCGGGCTACGTATTTTACAGAAGCATAATGTTGATTATAATATTCTCTGTGTTGTCAATAGACACAATGCTGATTACCCCAAGGAAATATACGCCTATTTCAAAGAACTCGGTGCTGAGTTCATGCAGTTTATTCCCGCAGTTGAGCATTTTGATGGGAAGAATGTATCCCCGCGCACTGTCACAGCAAAACAGTATGGCAAATTTCTCTCCGCTATTTTCGATGAATGGGTCGTTCGTGACATCGGGAAAGTCTTTGTGCAGATCTTCGATGTCGCATTGGAAGCATGGTTAGGATATAATCCCAGTCTTTGTGTGTTTAATGAAACTTGTGGGGATGCAATGGCAATTGAACATAATGGCGATCTTTACTCCTGCGACCATTACGTCACGCCCGAATACTTCATCGGTAACGTAGAAGAAACACCATTAGCAGACCTCGTAGATTCAACTTTCCAACGTAAATTCGGTACTGATAAACGGGATACACTTCCGGAATACTGTCGTAAATGTGAAGTGAAGTTCGTATGCAATGGTGGTTGTCCAAAAAATCGTATCATCAAAACGCCAGATGGGGAAGACGGTTTGAATTACCTTTGTGCGGGTTATAAACATTTTTTCAAACACATTGATGAACCGATGAAACTTATGGCTGAGGCACTACAAGCAGGGAAACCCGCAAATAGTATTATACCGATTATGCTGGAACGTCAGCAACCCAAACGTAGAAGTAATACTGTGAGACCTCAGACCGTTACTACATCGTCAAAGAAAATCGGACGGAATTCTCCTTGTCCATGCGGAAGTGGACGGAAATATAAACAGTGCTGTTTAGGAAAACAGACTTAAACAGTAGTATGTGGAAAGATAAGATTAAATATGAGCGTTTTTTTAACTTGATGGAAAACACAAAAGGATATATATGGATAAAACCAGACCAAATATTTTGCTTATCACAAGTGACCAACAACATTGGAACACCTTAGGTTGCCTTAACCCTGAAATTCAAACACCTCATTTAGATGCTTTAGCACAAGATGGCACACTTTTTCACAGAGCCTATTGTCCAAACCCAACCTGCACACCAACACGAGCATCCATCATTACAGGTAAATATCCCAGTCAACACGGGGCATGGTCTCTCGGAACAAAACTCTTGGAAGATGAACATACTGTTGGTGAAGACTTCATGGACGCAGGTTACCGCACTGCCCTGGTCGGTAAAGCACATTTCCAACCATTACATGGTTCAGACGAATTCCCATCACTGGAATCCTATCCTATCCTACAAGACTTAGATTTCTGGCGTAACTTTAACGAGCCGTTTTACGGCTTTGAGCATGTTGAACTTGCGCGTAACCACGCCGATGAAGCACATGTCGGGCAACATTACGCTATCTGGATGGAAGAGAACGGACTTACAAATTGGCGTGACTATTACGCACCACCGACAGGAAACGCCCGAGGACAATACCATCATTGGCCTATCCCTGAAGAATATCATTACGATACATGGATTGCCGAACGCACCAATGCACTCATGGAAGCATATCAGCAGAACGGAGAGAACTTTTTCTTATGGGCAAGTTTCTTTGATCCACACCCAAAATATCTTGTACCAGAACCGTGGGATACAATGTACGATCCAGAATCGTTGACAGTACCTTCCGTAACTGAAGGTGAACATGACAAGAATCCAATTCACTTCCAAATGACACAACAGAAAAAACCCGACTTCTCCGAATGGCGCGAAACTGGAAAAGGTATTCACGGATTCAGATCACATCTACATGATCGGGATAAACTTGCCAAAGATATTGCTGTCTATTACGGCATGGTAAGTCTAATGGATAAGTATATCGGCAACATCTTAGGGAAACTTGACGAACTTGGTCTTGCTGATAACACGTTGGTAGTCTTTACTTCGGATCATGGACATTTCTACGGACAGCATGGTCTGATCGCAAAGGGTGCGTTTCACTACGAAGACGTTATCAGGGTACCGTACATCGTTCGGTATCCAGGGGTCGTGCCTGCAGGCAAACAGTCTGAGTCATTGCAGACTTTAGTGGATTTAGCACCGTCGTTCCTCAGTGCTGCCGGAATTGATATACCGCTTTCAATGACAGGCGTAGATCAGACACCTGTTTGGTATGGACAGGAAGCACAAGCACGTGACCATATCATTGTTGAGAACCACCACGAACCGACGACTATCCATGTGAAAACCTACGTTGATGATCGCTATAAACTTACCGTCTATTACAACCGTGAGTATGGTGAGTTGTTCGACATGCATGAAGATCCGGGGGAAATCAACAACCTCTGGAATTCATCTGAACATGCTGAATTAAAAGCGGAACTGGTGATGAAACTATTGTTTGCAGAAATGGGTAAAGAGGTACTACCAGTGCCGCGAACTTCGGGGGCATAATAACAGGTTTAGTAGAACTCATCATCTCTTCGGTGTCAAGCCCTCGTTGCTTTAGCACGGGGATGTAGACACCGCAAACCCCTTTGACTTTTCGTGTAAAATATTATATACTTAACTTAAGTTGCACAGACACTTGTGTCACTTTTGCAACTTCTACGTCAGGGCATGGCGGAAGTTACGCCTGTGGAGTCCAACTAAGCCCTCAATCTGAGGCACGAGAGACGGAAACAGGAAACGCCATTTAGCAGCAAACTGCTAATGTGAGAGCGAAGAATCCCCCACGCTTTAGCGGGGGGAGTATGTCAAAGACAGTATTAACCTTCGTTACAGTGAAAATCCTTGAAGTTTTTAGGAGATGATATGATGAAGCAAAAAATACAGTCTGCGCCGACAATTTTCTATCCCGAATCGGACGGTAAACCAATGGCAGAAACGGATAAACATCGTGATTTAATGGTGGATTTTATTCAGATGTTGCAACGGCATTTCCGGGACGATCCAGTATATGTATCGGGAAACCTGTTGATGTATTATGAGCAAGGAAACCCTAAGAAATCTGTTTCCCCAGATGTTTTCGTAGTTTTTGGTGTTTCTAAAAAACAGCGTCGTACCTATCTAACATGGGAAGAAAGCAAAACACCCGATTTTGTTTTGGAATTGGCAAGTCCGAGCACTTTCAGGGAAGATCTGCGTCGTAAGAAGGCACTTTATGAATCAGTTCTTTCGGTGAAGGAGTATTATATTTACGATCCTTATGGTGAGATAAACCCAAATTTTATCGGTTTTCGACTTACAAACGGTGTATATGAAGAAATAACCTTTGTTGATGACCGTCTTCCATCTGACGTATTGAATTTAGAACTTGGTGAACATGGGGGTATCTTAAGACTTTTTGACCCTTCTACTGAACAATGGCTGCAGCCGCCTCCAGAAAGGGTAGAACACGCTGAAGAACGCGCACAACACGCTGAAGAACGCGCACAACACGCTGAAGAACGCGCACAACAGGAATCTGTTGCCCGTCAAAACATTGAAGCTGAACTCGCCAAGGCGTTATTGGAAATTGAACAACTTCGTGAAAAATTTGATAGTTGAATAGGTTGCTCTTAGGAATTATGGTAGATTTTGGAATGAAACAGACATCCTGTCAAGGTGTCATAGCTTAATACCGTCGTTTCCAATGCCAACTGTCACTGCCAGAAATAAGCGGACGAATTTCCTCTGGTAGTGTCTCAATAAATTCTGGATTCACCTCGTTGCCGGGCCATTCTCTTACCATCGGTGGTGTATAACCCGCAATTAGAATAACCCGTTCATTATCACTACGGATTGCAGTGGTACTATGGATAAGCGACTCTCCAAAAAGCAGCACTGAACCGGCGGAAGCTTCAACTTGGTGGATAAGACTGTCATCGGATAATGCTGCTTCAATCATCTCGCTCTGATTCCATGTCAAGCGATGACTTCCGGGAATAACACATGTGCCTCCATCGTCTGGACCAACATCGGTAAGGTATGCAAGCGTCTTGACAAAGATGCAGTGAAACTTGTTTTGTTCCATATAGGTGCCCCAACCGTGCTGTGTGCCACGGTGAAAACCGGTCGGGTTATAGTGTCGTTTATGAAGTTCTTCTAAATTAGCATCAGCACTACGTTTGTTTATAATGGCTTCGGTTTCCTCAAGACGAACTTTCCCGCCTACTACCTCTTCAACCAACGGAACGAGTTTAGGGTGTGCAGCATATTCCAACAACGCTGGATCATATTCAACGAGATTGCCCATGTGTGCATGATGTTCACCTCGCCAATTTAGGTAGACTCTCGTTCCATCAAGATCTTCATCATCCTTAATTTTGTATAGTGCGCTTTTCATCCGTTCAATTTCGTCGCTGGTCAGCACGTTTTCCAACAATACATAACCGTAGATGTCAAAATGTAGCCTTTGTGCTGATGTAAGATGAACTGATTCGTTATCCATAATTTATCTCCCGAATCTATCTAATTTACTCAATGGCTTAAAAGTCAACACTAACGTAATGCAGAATGTCCCTTGATATGTCCCCAAACGGTCGTTAGTTTACCTACAGGATCAACGGCAAGGTTTAGGGGTTCATCTCCTTCATAAATCAATAAATCATCTACATAACCGGGTGCAGCGATGGAATAAACGTGAAAAGCAACCCATTTGGCAACAGGACCTATTGCAGCATTACGGAAAGGAAGTCCTTTTTTACCTCTGTCCTTCAGTGCTTCGTTCCTATCGTCTCCTGTATAGAAATCAAACCTGCTTTTGCCTACATCTGAGACGATACGAACGTACTTCCATGTATCGGTATCAAAGTCTTCAATAGGCTGCCATGCGCCGCCATCAAATAGTCGAACAGCATTTGCATTCCAATTTATGTAGGCACCCCCGTTGTTTTGTGCGATGTTGTCAGCAGTAATGACTTTGAGATTGAAAGACCTTCCACCGCTTTTAATATACACCCAAAATTCCACTGTGATGATAGGATTGTCAGTTTCAATGGCGACCCCAACCGTGTCGTCATCTGCTCCACCTAAGATACCAAGTGATCTTTTGTCAGTTTTGACAACATCATCTGTTACTTCCATCCTCTCACCTCTCACTTCCCAATTTTCTGGTGGTTTCCCGAGAGATTCTTTCTCAAATCCATTCTGCACAAATACCTCTTGAGCAAGCGTCGGTTGAATAAATATGGGACATAAAACAAGAACAGTAACTAAAACGAAGTACAGGATAGAATGCGTAGTTTCTGCAGTTATAGATACTGAATTGATACCACACTGTTTTTCGTACATTATACCTCCTTATATATTTCTTCCTATGATATGAAGCTGTTACTACAGACGACTACCGCAAATGTGTGCATTACCGCAATGCGGAGTGTTGTTTGAGCTGCCCCCAGAACGTTGTAAGTTTACCTTTTGGTTCCACAGGTGTAACACTGGGTGGTTCTCCACCTTCATAGATAAGCAGATCATCTACAAATCCCTGTGCGACTGATGAATATACGTGAAAAACAACCCACTGTGCAACAGGATTTGTCGCAGCTTTACGAAAAGCAAGTTCCGTAACAGGTGTCGCTTCCCGAGCTGCTTCCATGTCATCTCCTACGTAGTAATCAAACGTGCTTTTGCTGACATCTGCGACAACGCGCACATATTTCCATGCATCAAATTGGAAGTCACCAATTGCTACCCAAGCAGACCCGTCATAGAGACGAACAGCATTGGCATTCCAATTTATATAAACGCCACCATCATTTACAGCGATGTTTTCGTCAGAAACAACTTTGAGATTAAATGAGCGTCCAGAGCCTTTTATATATACCCAAAATTCTACTGATATGACAGGATTTTCGGTTTTAATTGCAACGCCAACTCTATCGTCATTTGCGCCACCTAAGATACCGAGGGATTTATCATCGGTTTTGACTGTATCCTCTGTTACTTGCATCTGATTGCCTCTAACTTCCCAATCTGTTGGCGGTTCACCAACTGTGAATTCCTCAAATCCGGTTTGCACTAATATCTCTTGTGCTAATACAGTTTGAACACTCAAAAGACAAGAGACAAAGACGAAAACCAAAAAAATTGGGATAATTAGATGATGTGTTCCTATTCCAGTTACCTTTGAATTTAAATTGTATTTGTAACGATTCATTATATCCTCCTTGATTGCGATTGTTAAGGTTCGCAAACCTTGTTGGTTAGATT
>VYFM01000038.1 GCA_009842375.1 Candidatus Poribacteria bacterium
GATTTAATCAGTTGAAATTGCATTTCATCGGTAATGTGCTGCTGTTTTATCAAGATTGCATCTTTTTCTGGGATGTAACGCCATCCAGATGTAACTTCCTCAAGGGATTCTACTTGAGGAATGTCATTACCAGAATCATCATTATTATCAGTCTGTGTTCTTTCGGTTCGGATGAGTGATGGTGCTTGTCCATAACCGCTAATCAACGTATGACTTGTTTCGTTTTCCACATAATTAAGACTCCATTTTAACTCACCTGAACGGGATGATGTAAAACCTTCAGGTTTTGCACCAGAACTTAAATGAACTGATCCTGTAATTGCGGTTTTTACATCAGGGTCAAGTCCACGGAGCATGTAGACATTAACCATGATATCTTCAGGATTGAGATGTGGTCCTTTACCTTCTGTACAGAAACCGTAGAATCCGTCTGGGTATGTACCTTTCAATTCACCATCGTCCCACTGCTGATACATAGCACTAACGGTAATTCCCTCGGCGATCTGCTGCCATCTATCATCACGTGTGTGTTGATTTAGACGTTGCAGATAATATGCGTACACCAAACCGTTCCACTGAACCGGCACACCGAACCAAGGATGTGTGTAGAAGGTTGTTCCAAAGACAGGTATGGAAGCAAACTGCATGCCGGGGCGGTCAGGAAGATGCCAATGATAAAGGAATGGCAGCCCTGTTTCTGCCCAATATTCTGCACGTTTCAAATACGTCTTATTACCGATAACTTCAAATGCTTCAACATAAGCACCAATTGCATGCGCTGCAGCGAGAATATCCGGTTCGTAAAGTGGGCATTCCCACGCTTGAGCACCACGTGGCACAACAAAACGATCCATATAAGAGAGTGCTTTTTTACCAGCTTCAAGTGATGTCTTGTCCCCTGTTATACGCGCATGCTTTAGGAGTTTGAGTGCCTTTGAGGCACATGTTCCAAGAACTATATCACCCTCTTTACCAAGGTTTTGTGTTTTCTCAGATGTCGGATGAAAACCCCAACTACCATCATCAGACTGAGAATCAATAATGGATTGGACATCTGACTTATATACTTCTAATGCATCTTCCAGATGACCAAAATAAAATGGAAACTCTCCACTTAGAATATGACACGATCCACGTGATGCTAAACCTCCAGCACCTGCATCTGCAATCGTTTTCTCTGCAATTTCCAAAACACGTGCTTTTACATCCTCAGATTTGGTTATAAGGTAATCATACCAAAGTAAAGTCGCAAAGCCTGGTTCATTATGTGATGCCCAATCAACACAATGTCTGGATTGTCTTGCCTCAGCATCCCAAACAGTATGCATAAACCCGTGTCGCGAGAGAAGTACCTCCTCTGTATCGTTGCGGGGAGGTCTCAACGGTTTAGGTATTCCATAGGCAGATGTCCAATGGTTTATTGCTGCTAAGATTGAAGCATTCCCATCAGCTATTATTTCACATTCCAAAGTGATTGGCTGTTCTGGGTTCAGTTGATAAGACTTTTCAGCAATCAGTGTATTTTCTTTGACAAAATCCGGTACAGTTGGTAGAAAAAGTGCCATTAAGTGATTTCTCTCTTGGTTATGCCAATTTGGTGATGCAAATACTGCTGATACATTTGACA
Source organism: Candidatus Poribacteria bacterium (assembly GCA_009842375.1). Taxonomy (GTDB): domain Bacteria; phylum Poribacteria; class WGA-4E; order WGA-4E; family WGA-3G; genus MSPOR6. The sequence goes on from VYFM01000038.1 coordinate 1,628, forward strand.
TCTGACCATCCCAACTCTTCAGCGGATTCCAAGCAATGCCAACGACAGACTTCTGTATCTCAACTGCCATCACAGGGATAGTAATTTTATATGGATGGGGCACCAACCGATTATTGAGCGGTGGGGCTGCATCCCGTGTATTTGATGAAGGTTCATCACTTTCAAGATATTCTAAACCTGGAATCAGGGCTGCGGTTTTCTTTTCACGCGTACTTTTGTGTCCTGCATAAATTTCTGTACCCCGAAAAGCAAGAAGTTCCCGTTCCTTATCAACCGACAAACTATATGAAGACTTAATACGTTTAGTATCTTCAGTGAGAATCAACTGTAACTGTAGGGTCCATGTCACTCCATCAGTATCTTTGTGTTCACCAGACAAGCGAACAATGGATTCTCCAAGACTATTTCCAGCCAACTGCACATCGTTCGGAATGAAATTTATGGTGTGGGTAGTATCTTTTGAAAGGTAGGTCACCTCAGCAATTATCTTAGAGGTGGCAACCTGTTGATATGTACTGCCTTTTGCAACAAATATAGCGTAATACTCATATCCGTGCGGAGATTTCTCTTGTGTTTTTGCTTTAGATTTCCCAATATTCTGGGTGGGTGAACTGTTATGAACGAGAATTAAGCGAAGCTGCTTATTTCCTAATACCAAATGTTTACCTTCCATGTAAGTATGGAGTTCAGGTATTACATTCGTTTCAAGTTTCGGCAATGCCGGTCGGATGATAACATTTCCCTTCCTCTGACTATCACCTTTAATATGACGGGATTTTAATGTCACTTTGAAATTGATTTCTGATGGACGTGATACACCACGGGCATACCAAACATAGGTTGATGTATCACCAGGATCGAGAGGCTTGACATTGTGTGAGGTCCTTCCTCGACGTAACTTTATGTCGCTTAAACTTAATCGCGTTTTACTACCTTTGGGAAGTGGTCCCTCACCTACATTCCTGATAGTACATTGCACCTCATACCCTTCACCAGTTCCAACGACCGCTGCAGTTGTCCCAACACTCACAATTTCTAATTGCGGTTGTGCTGCGAATAGCATCAAGTCAATCGGTGTGGTTTCTAATTGACTATATATATCATTAACAATTTCTGTGGCAGGAGTAAAACTATCCCGATTAAACTCAAATAGTACATTATGATTTTCAGCAACTTGTGCAATTGCTATCCCACACTGTATTTCTATAGGTGGCAACTTTTCGTCTATAACAGGCTCATGAGTCCGCGTGAGTTTGAGAAGTTTCGGTTGTCCCCATAATGCCCATGCAAAACTACTGTTTCCGTCAACATTACATTGTGTGATGAAAACAAGTTCTATCTTTTCACCTGCAAAACGGGTTAGATCCACACCATTTTGTGTCCAATGGCATTCAGTTGAAACTGATTCAAAACACTGTTCACCTGAGATTTCAATAGAATATTTCACACCACCTGGTGGTCTTTGTGGATCATCAAAGACTACTCCATCACGGAGACCAATACTAAAATTCAAGAAAAGTATTTCTTTTTTATTTACAGAAGGTAATTCCAGTTGGTAGGTAACTCGGGAAAGTTCTGTTGATGAAGGATGTTCAAAAATCGCAGGTTTTGATACGCCACCAGACGAATCCATCAAGTTTGCAGAGATATGTTCACCTCCAGAACACTCGCTCTCCTCAAAATTCGCCACGAAATCATACAATTCCTCGCTCTCTCCAAGAGTATATGCTCTAACAGTCTCATCAGAGGAGGGAGTGTCTTCTATTTCAATCTCCTCCTCATCTGGTGTTCCTTCAGTTTCCGTAGGTTGATCTGTCACAGGCGTATCTTCGGTCTCATTGACAATCTCAACTTCTGGCACAGTTGGCGTATCTTGAAGTTGAGGGGTTTGTTCTGTATCAGATATATCCTGAGCATCAGACATTACTGCAACTTCAGTTGGTTCTTCATCTGGTGTATCTTCAGATTCAGGTGTTACAGTCTCTTCCTTAGTTGGTTCTTCAGATACCTGGGTGTTTTCTTCCTCATCTGCTTTTTGTTCTTCTGACTCAGGGATTTCATCTGTTTCAGACTCTATAACTTCTTCCGTATCGTCTGATTGTGGTGTATGTTCTGATTGAGACTCTGCTTCGGAGTCGGTTGTTTCTAAGGAAGAATCAGATTCGTTTTCAAGTTGATCTTCATTTGGGGCTTCATCTTCAACAATTTCCTCAGCATGTGCAGGAGAATCAGTATCAGATGTTTGGTCTTGATGTTCAGACTCCGGTTGTTCCTGATCAACTCCTTCCTCGTCATTAAGTGTTTCTTCTTCCACTTTCCCGATGAGAAAATGTTGGAAAAACGTAAGCATATTACTTCTCCTATGGTCATTATTCATAGCAAAACATTGGCATCTATTGTTTTTCTTGCCACTGCTTTTTCTTTTGTTTCATTTCGTCATTGAGTACGATCTCGGATGAAGGTGTTTGGTTTGCTTCGTCAAAAATCCAATTCCCATCTTCATCCTTCAACACGGGTTTGCGTTGTTCAACAGGTAGCACTCCAAAAGGTTTATGTGGTTCTATCTGATACCAATATGCAACAGAGGAGGTCTCGTTGCTCAGATGGTTTCCGTGTCCGTGCTCAATCGTCACCCGTATTTCCTTCTCAAAACGGATTGGGTTTTCAAGATGGTACACATACGAAGTCTGGTAACCGTTGGTATTGTTCTCGTGAATAGATGAACCGTTATGTGCAAAGGCATTTTGCTGCATTCCCCATGCCTGATTGAGATAATCTTCAGAACCTGTTCCATGTAAATCTGGAGGCCATTTATATCCATCAATCCAAATCATATCATCGCCTTCACCCCACCACGTGCCTTGGAAGTTGCTGACAGATAGATTACAACCGATATAGTGTCCCTTCCCTTCTGCGGACAGGATGAGATAGTTATTCTCCCATGCCAGACGTTCAGCATTAATGATATTTGCTTCTGCGGTGTTGACTGTGATTTCATGACCCCATCCATCACACGGATTCTCACGATGAAATTGTGCATGGAAATAGGCAGTATCCTCACCAAATGGCGTGGGATAAAGTTCGTAGTCCACATAAAAGTATTGACGGTGTGAAGTATCACCTTCATTGACAAGTTCAATCCGAGTAGATTGGTTGAATGGCATCTGTAAATAGCAGTTGAGCGCGCAACCTGTATTGAATTGATTGTTGCTGTGCGTAGAAGCCGAAAACGGAATAGAGTCGTAAGAGTTCACGATTTCGTTTCCAAGACCAAAAAAATCACCCAACGGACACAAAACACTCGGATGTTCCTCATCGTCCCAAAACATCTGTATCAGCACGTTCCGATATCCGTTCGGTTGTGTCATCCAGATGTGATTGATACATCCTGGTCCTTTTATATCTGCGAGTACGCGTGTTTCACCGGGTGCGATATCCCATGCATCGTTATTACGTCCTGTCGTATCCCACGATGAGGCGCGTAAAGTCCGCGCATTTTTCACCCGTGTCAACGACGACAAAATTCCATCAACGTTGTTCATTCACTGTTTCCTTTACTAAATGAATTCATTCTTTTGTTTTATCCTGAGAAAATGGTGTAAGGATACTATTTACGATTCTACAACAGCACGCATTTTCTCCAACCCAATCCGTGCAACTTCCGAAGGATCTTCTTCCCAATAACTCGGATTGAACAACTCCAACGAGATAACCCCCGAATAATCTGTATCCTCCAAAATAGAGATCATTTTTTTCAGATCAAGGATACCGTCCCCCGGGTAAACCCTATCAGCATCAGTTTGTTCAGCACGTGCAGGTTCCGCAGGAGCATCGTTGAAATGGAATACAGCGATTTTATCACCGGGGATGCCTTCCATATCCTCTACCTCTCCCCCACCACGAAAAATATGGAACGGATCAAGCACTATAGTACTATCAGGATGGTCAGCAACTTCTATCACTTCCCATGCATGTTTCACCTGATTAACACCATCAACAAAACCGAGAAACTCCATTGCAGGTTTAACACCAAACTCACGACCCAGTTCAAGTAGCTTACGATAATTTTCTCCACCTAACTGTAGGTCTGCTACTTCACGAGGAGGACTTGAGATAATATAGGTTGATCCAACAGCGGCAGCTTGTGCCATCCGTTTTTTAGCATCTTCCATCGCATTTTGTAGATCTGTACCAGTTGCATTCAGCCATCCGTGTAATGCAATGACTGTCGGGACAGAAAGCCCATGATCGTCCAATGCTTTTTTCACATCCGTGAGCGAACCGCCTTGATCCTCATATTCGGATAGATCGTTATTCCACAACTCTATCGCAGTATATCCTGTTTCCCCAGCAATCCGTATTTTCTCCATCAAGTCGGCAGGACGAATTGTGCTTGTATTCAACCCTAACTGAAATTGTCCCATTATATCTCCTTATTTCTCCATCAAAGCGCGGATGAATCGCACATCTACGCGAGCCAAATCTACCACACTGTCCACGGGTTCACCACCATATTCACTATGAAAACTTACAGGTCCTGAATAGTCCAACGTCTTCAGTGTGTGAAGTGTTGTTTCCCAATCAACAAAACCTTTTCCCATGCGGACAACCTTACCACTCTTCATACCGGGAGAACGCGCAAGGTCCTTAAAAGCAATCACAGCAAGATGTGACTTGACAATATCAAGAGCCATATTTATCGGTTCACCAACAATAGATAGGTGTCCAGTATCAGCAAATACACCGACATGTCTCGGATCAAACCCTTTCACAAGGTTCATCACCGCACATGAATTTAGTCCCATAGATGTACCAGAGTGATTGTGAATACATGTCCTCGGTCCATATTTTTCTGATAGGTTTGCAAAACCATCGAGTTTCTTTCGAATAGAATCAACCTGAGACCAGTACCCCCCATCATCAGCATGCCAATGCCAATATCCCAACTTGATGTTCTCAACTCCTGCCTGACCAGCAGCAGTATAAACACGAACTGCATCCTCACTTGTCGGCTCTAAAAAATCTCCTGGAGTTGTAACAAGGGGTATTGATAGACCTGCTTCTGCAAACTGCTTCGCTGCGGCAGGCAATTCCTTCTCTGCATTTTCAGGATTTACAGGATACCCGGGGCGAACACAAAGGTCAGCACCTTCAACACCCACTGCCTGCAATGCAGTGATAATTTCTGGAATTTCTAAACCTTCCAGATGTTTTGTGAACATTATAAA
>VYFM01000242.1 GCA_009842375.1 Candidatus Poribacteria bacterium
TTATTAGATTGTTCTTATTGATAACATATTGCCGAATAGGCATTTTAATAAATAAAGGAGAACCAGGACGAATGACTCGTTTAAGTTTAATTCTAATGTTAGTAGCATGTATGTTTATGTCTACTGGCATAGTTTTCGCCCAAGATGAAGTTGAACCACCGACTGTTGATGCTGCAGATGAAACTGTAGAAACCCAAGATGTAGGCGATACTATGGGTGTTGGCGCAACAATTAAAGGTGAAATTATTGATACTTCTACAGAACAGAAACCGATTGAAGATGTTACCGTCAAAATCGTGAATAGTGCTGATGGACAAGAGCATATAGTGACTACAGACAAAGACGGTATCTATGAAAAGACAGGTCTACCCGCTGGACGTTATACGATTAGTGTTTCCAAAGAAGGTTACGGTGACAGATTTGGTAAGTCTAAGGTCGTTGCAGCTGGTGGTGAAATTTTTGACCGTATCAAAATGAGAGAAAAAGATAACATTATATCTTTTTTCAAGAAATTTGGTTTTGTGTTTTACCCGTTAGCAATATGCTCTGTTGTAGCATTAACTTTCATTATTGAAAGACTTTTCACTTTCGTTCGTAGTCGTTCACGAATTGGCACTGAGCAGTTTATCGCCAGCATTGCTGATTCATTACGTAAAGAGAACATTATGGAAGCGGTCTCAACTTGTGAAGAAGCTGGAGGTCCGCTTGCTAACGTCTTAAAGGCTGGCTTACTCAGATACAGTCAAGCCCAGATTGAGGAAAGAGATATTACAAAAGAGGAAATCCAAGAAGCCATAGAAGAAGCAAGCCTTCTGGAAATTCCGGAATTAGAACGGAATCTCCCAGTGCTTGGAACAGTCGCGGTGGTTTCACCTCTGTTCGGTCTGCTTGGAACTGTTACAGGTATGATTACAGCCTTTACCACAATCGCACTTGAAGGTACTGGTGATCCGCAGCAGCTTGCAGGTGGTATCTCACAGGCTCTTCTAACGACTGCTGGTGGTTTGACAGTTGCTATTCCGTGCTTGATTTTCTTCCAACTTTTTGATAGTTGGGTTAATAGGCACATGGTTGAAATCTCACAGGTTTCTACAGAAATTGTTAACCAGTTGATTGTTGGTGAAGCAAACGCGTAATTATAGCCTGGCGCGGGGCTTTGGCTCCTCGCCTTGCTCCTAAATAAGGGAGAATCCTGAAATGCAACAACTTGGTGAAGCCAAATTAAGCCTAATGGCAACACGAATACGTGAACGTAAACCGCCTACGCTCAGTATGGCTCCAATGATTGATTGTGTATTCCTGCTCCTGATTTTCTTCATGGTGTCCACAACTTTTGCGCCTATGCCAGGTATTCGGGTGCAACTACCACCTCCTGGTGAACCGTCAAAGGACAAACCGAAAGGGCTTGTTGTCAAAATTGATAATCCTACTGTTAACGATAAAGATGGCACAATGCTCTTGAATGGGGTGGTTGTACAGTTTGATGAAATGTTTTCACTTCTTCTTAATGCACCTGAAGAACAGAAAACAATGCTTATTATCCAATCCCAACGTGATGTGCTTCATGAACAGATTGTTAGGGTAATGGATACGGCAAAAGATGCGGGTATTGATAAAATTGGATTTGCTATTACCGCGCGAGAATGACGCGTGTAATCTGATTACAGTTCCAACCATTTTGGAAGGAGGATACACATGGCTCTCCAAATGAGACGTAGACGAAATACCGGTAGTGATGACGATATACCGATGGCTCCTATGATTGATTGTGTATTTCTATTACTCATTTTTTTCATGGTGTCTGCCATCATGCGGGTTCCACCGCCATTTAGTGTTACTTTGCCGGATTCCTCGACAGAACACGAATTTCCGAGGAAAAAATATAACTTGTTTATCAGTAGCGATGGTAGAATTGCTATTGATGATCGTGAGATGCAAACTTTGGAAGAGGTAGGGCTCTTTATAGCTGCCAATGAACACCAAATTAGCACTTTGATTATTAAAGCAGATAAACGTGCAAAACACGGACGTGTCATTGACGTGGTTGAACGAGCAAAGATGCGCTCCGCTAAAGTTGAAGGACTTGAAGTTGCATTCGCTGTTGCTGAAGACGAAGGCGGCGGATCAGTTAATTGAATGCACGATGCAAAGATTATGAGTTAGACTCTTTGTCCCTAAAATCATTGCATTACGTGCTACTTCCATCCTTTAGCGTCACTATTCTGTGAAGTTAGATTGAAATAAATAGCATAAAGCCTCTAATGAAAGTTTCATAGAGGCTTTTTGTTTTATAAATTTGAAGCGGAATAGTTACTTTTTCCTACGAGGAGTCTTTCTTGTTCTGCGATTCAGCGTTGGCGGCGGTGGGGGTGGCGGTGTAACTATTCTCCAGAAATTAGGTAAAAATTGATCCCAATCGGAGAGGATATGTTCTGAACGTTGACTTCCAGTTAACTCAAGATGCTTTTGTATCAATCCAACCAATGTATCTTCATCCACTTTTTCGTTAATGCGTTCTAACTTAATTAGTTGTGGATTAATTTTATTTTGAAATTGTTGGTTTTCATCAAGTACATAGCCAGTTCCGCCTGTCATTCCTGCACCAAAGTTTCGTCCTGTTTCGCCCAGGATGACGATGGTGCCGCCTGTCATATATTCACATCCATGGTCTCCCACACCTTCAACAACAGCAGTTGCCCCGCTGTTACGGACACAAAATCGTTCACCGGCTGTACCTGCGGCGTATAGGGACCCATTTGTAGCACCGTATAATACAGTGTTACCGATGATGGTATTTTCATGGGTTTTGAATCGGGCATCAGATGAAGGTTTAATAACCAATTCTCCACCTGCCATTCCTTTGCCGACATAATCATTTGCTTCACCAGTCAAAACAAGTTGGATACCACTGATACAGAAAGCACCAAAACTCTGTCCTGCACTACCCGTAAAGTAGATTCGGATAGTTTCTTTTGGCAAAGGTGTATCTCCGTACCGATGGGCGATTTCACCAGACAATTTAGCACCAACTGTTCGGTGGGTATTGTGAATTGGATATGAGAGTTGAATTGGTTCTTTTTTCTTAATTGCGGTTGCGGCATCAACTAAGATCTGATCATCTAACGGAGTATCTACACGGTCATTGCGTTCTTGTAAATGATAACGAGGCATTTCTCCTGTTGGATCAGCGGATGAGAGGATCTCCGTAAGGTCAAGGGTTGCTGCTTTTGGATATTCAACTAAGTCAGCAAGTCCGAGCAACTCTGGACGACCGATAATATCGTTGAGACAACGATGTCCAAGATTGGCAAGGATTGTTCGGACTTCATTTGCTACACCCAGCATAAAGTTGACAACCATTTCAGGAGTGCCAGGGTATTTTGCTCGAAGTGCTGGGTCTTGTGTAGCGACACCGACAGGACAAGTGTTTAAATGGCATTGCCGTGCCATTACACACCCTGTTGCAACCATTGCGGTTGTTCCAAAGCCGTATTCCTCAGCACCTAACATAGCCGCAATGACAATATCCCGACCTGAACGCATTCCACCATCAACTCTTAGGACAACACGGTCACGCAATTCGTTTTCAACGAGTCGGTGTTGTGTTTCCGCGAGACCGAGTTCCCATGGTGTGCCAGCGTTTTTGATGGAGCTAAGTGGAGAAGCACCGGTGCCCCCTTCATGTCCACTTATCTGGATCACATCAGCGTATCCTTTTGCAACGCCTGATGCAATTGTCCCAATCATAAATTCTGATACGAGTTTTACAGCGACTTTTGCCCGCGGGTTCACCTGTTTTAGGTCATAGATTAACTGCGCGAGGTCTTCGATTGAATAGATATCGTGATGTGGCGGTGGTGATATTAAGGGAACCCCAGGAATTGAGTGGCGAATCTTGGCTATCTCAAGTGTAACTTTGTGTCCGGGAATTTGTCCACCTTCTCCAGGTTTTGATCCTTGCGCCATTTTAATTTCCAATTCCCGTGCGGAAGCAAGATACTGGGGTGTTACGCCAAAACGTCCAGAGGCAACCTGTTTGAGAGCACTGGATGCCAGATCACCATTCGGTTGTTTTTCAAAACGACCACTGTCTTCTCCACCTTCACCACTACCTGATTTGGCGCCGAGACGGTTCATGGCAATAGCCAATGTCTCGTGTGTTTCACGACTTAAGGCACCAAAAGACATACTTCCGGTGGTAAAGCGACGAACAATATCCTCTGCGGGTTCTACCTCTTCAATAGGTATCGAAGTACTTGGCTTGAAAGCGAGCAAATCTCGTAGACTGGAAGGTTCTCCCACTTCTACAGCTTCAGCGTATTCGGTGTAATCTTGAGCGTCTCCACTTTTAACGAACTTGTGTAATGCTTTGAACACGGTCGGATTAAATGCGTGAAATTCACCATTTCTCCGAAATCGGAAATAACCTGCTTCTTGTAATGTTTTTCTATCATCAACCCCGCCAAAGGCTTTAGTATGAAAATGAAGTGTTTCTGCGGCGATATGTTCGAAACCGATACCACTCAACCTTGACGGTGTGCCGACAAAACATCTATCGATAACGTAAGAGTTGATACCGATAGCCTCAAAAATCTGCGCGCCTCGGTAACTTGACACAGTGGATATTCCCATCTTTGCCATAATCTTCAAGATGCCTTTTTCAACCGCTTCTTTATAGTTATGAATTGCTTGTTCGGTTGAAAGTTCCTCAAATTCATTGTTCTCGGCAAGTTGAACGATTGTTGAGAAGGCGAGATAGGGATTGATAGCGTCAGCTCCGTATCCGAGTAGCACGGCATAATGATGTTCTTCACGTGGATCCCCTGCTTCGACGATTATACTGACCTGCCTCCGCTTACCTTCACGAATCAAGTAGTGATGTACTGCACCAACCGCAAGTAGCATGGGGATGGGGGAGAATTCAGCATTAACATCCTTATCACTTAAAATCAAAAGTGTATTTCCAGCAGTTACTGCATCTGAAACTGTATCACACAAAGTATCTAAAGCACTCTCCAATCCGTGTGTTCCAGAAGCAACGGGGAAACAGACAGGTATAGTGGTGTGCTTGAACTCAGGTAAATCTTGAACTTTTAGTGCTTCCAATTCTTCATTTGTTAAAATTGGTGAGGTTAATCGGATTACATGGGAATGTTTATCGGTTTCTGTCAGCAGACTGTGTCGTTTTCCGAGATAGGTCGTCAGAGACATTACCAATCGTTCTCGCAGGGAATCAATTGGTGGATTGGTAACTTGTGCAAAAAGTTGTTTAAAATAGTGATAGAGCAAACGTGGATGGCGTGAAATGACAGCGGGAGGTGTGTCATCACCCATTGACCCAATGGCTTCCTTAGCTTGCAAAACCATCGGTTTAATAAAACGTTCCACATCTTCAATCATATACCCAAATGCTTTCTGTTGTGTCTGCAAGTTATCGGGGACTGGGGTTATTGTTCCTATGGGTTTAGGTTTTAATTTATCTAAATGCGTAATCTGTTTAACCCACTTGCCGTAGGGCTTTTGATTCGCCACTTCAGTTTTGATGTCTGTATCCATGAACAATTGCCCGCGTAATGTATCAACAGCGATCATCTGTCCTGGACCTAAACGTCCTTTTTTGACGACACGGCTATCGTCCAATTCAATAATCCCGACCTCAGAACCCATTACAACAAGTCCATCATCGGTAACTTTATAGCGAGCGGGTCTGAGACCGTTTCTGTCCAAACTGGCACCAACGATGTTCCCGTCTGTGAATGCCACAGCAGCTGGACCATCCCATGGTTCACTAACACAGGATAAGTATTCATAGCATGCTTTTAGATCGGGCGGCATATCTGGTATCTGTTCATAAGCCTCTGGCATTAAACACATCATTGAATGGAGGATACTACGATCAGAATGTGTTAGCAACTCCAGCACGTTATCAAGACTCATTGAATCGCTGCCGTGAGGGTTGATAATCGGTGCGAGTTTCTTGATATCCTCATTCCATATAGGTGAGTTCATTCCTGCTTCACGTGCGCGCATCCAATTCCTATTTCCCATCAACGTGTTTATTTCGCCATTGTGCGCGAGCATTCGGAAGGGTTGTGCCAGTGCCCAAGTTGGTGATGTATTTGTACTGTAACGTTGATGAAAAACTGCTAATGAGGCTTCAAAGTCTTCGTCTTGTAAGTCTGAATAGAACAGTGCCAGTTGTGGGGCAACAAGAAGTCCTTTATAGACAATAGTCTGATGTGAAAAAGAAGCAATGTGGAATTCATCAAGGTTCTCATCTGTAATTTTATGTTCCAATTCTTTACAAATAAGATAGAGACGACGTTCAAACTGGTCAGTGTGTATATGGGTTGGTCTGCCAATAAGTGCCTGCTGAATTAATGGCAGTGTAGCTAACGCCTTTTCACCGAGAGCGGAAACATCAATAGGAACTGAACGCCATCCTAAGAGTGGAAATCCGTATTGTTGCAAAATGTTAGCGACGATTTCACGTCCCCGTTCTTGTGCAATAGGGTCATTCCCCGGCAGGAAAATCATGCCAACTGCGAGGTCGTTTATTGAATCCAGGTTTACTCCGAGTTTCTCTACTTCTTTTTTAAATAGTTTCTCCGGAATCTGTGTCAGGATGCCCGCACCGTCTCCAGTTTTTGCATCAGCAGCAACTGCCCCTCGGTGTGTCAGATTTGTGACTGCTTGTATCGCCATTTTCAGGATTGCATGACTCCTACTCCCTGAACGGTTTGCGATAAAACCGACTCCACAGGCATCTTTCTCATATAAGTGTTCGTACATTTGTAAGCTAATACTCCAAGTAATATAAATTATTTGTATCCGTTATAGT
>VYFM01000073.1 GCA_009842375.1 Candidatus Poribacteria bacterium
CTTTTATACAGTCTATAAGCGGTTAACATATCTACAGCAAATAATATGCCAAGACAGTGATGTCCTGTCACTATGTAATAGAACATAGTATCATTTCATTGCTGCACGATATAGGGCAACTATTGATAATCTATGTACGTAATTGGGCAGCTCGTTGCAATAGGATCAATTGGATTACATTCACATATTTAAAGATTTTTTCGGATGTTCTCAGCGACGGTGCGGGGTATACCTTTCACAGAGAGGAGTTCATCTAAACTTGCCTGCCGTATTGCATCTATTGAACCGAATTGTTTCAGTAACGCCTGTTTTCTTTTTGGACCGATGTTTGGTATTTCGTCAAGTACGGATTCACTCAAAGCCTTGTGTCTTAATTTGCGATGGTAAGTTATCGCAAAACGGTGTGCCTCATCTCGTAACCGCTGAATTAAGTGGAGCGTAGGATTATCTTCCCGCAATACAATTGGTTCTGGATTTCCCGGTACGAATATTTCTTCTATTCGTTTTGCCAAGGCGATCAGTGGAATCTGTGTCGGAACTGGATCTAAATCGGCATTAGCAAAGGTTTGTAATGCTGCTTGAACACTACTTAATTGTCCTTTACCACCATCAATTAACATTAAATCAGGTAACTTGCTAAATTTGATGTCACCTGTTTCTGCACTTCTAAAACGACGTGTGATGACTTCTTGCATCATTGCATAATCATTCTGTCCAATAACGTCTCGAATTCGAAACTGTCGATATTCACTTGATGTAGGTTTTCCATCTTCAAGCACTACCATAGAACCCACTGCATACCTATCACCAAGATTAGAAATATCATACGCTTCAATACGTCTGAGTGGATGGTTTATCTCAAGAAGTTCCTGTAACTCAACCAATGCTGGATCCACATCGCTACTATATACTACGGTTTGCTCACGTTGAATGAGGAGTACTTCAGCATTTTTCATCGCTAAATTCTGTAACCGTCTAAGTCTTCCTGCCTTTGGCACATGCAATGAAACGTGGTTTCCGCGTTTCTCACTTAACCATTTTTCTATCAATTCTACTGTCTCAATCTGCATTGGCAATACAATGGTTTTTGGCACTAAAACAGCATTTTGGTAATATTGTGATACAAAAGCACTTAGTGCTGTTGGTATCAGTTCTGGATGTACATCGTTGAGATAATAGTGTTCGCGTTCAAGTAGTTTACCATCTCGGATGTGTAATACCTGAACACAAGCAACATCGCCAAGACGACTTTGTAAATCGTGCTGAAATGCAGTTGCTATACCGATAACATCTTCATCTACAGAGGACACATTATCAAGACTCTGTTGTGTGGAAATAGCTTGTTGTACATCTTTAAGCATATCTCTGTATTTCGCTGCGGTCTCAAAATCAAGTGAATTAGATGCTGCTTGCATCTGCTGTTTTAGTTCCTTGACAACTGCATTTGTATTACCGCCTAAAAACTGGCACACCTTACGAACTATCTTTTTATATTCCTGTACATCTATTTTATTCGCACATGGGGCGGGACACCTGCCAATGTGATAATCAAGACAAGCACGATAATTGTTTTTTGATTCTTCAAGTGGTAAAGTGCATGTTCGAATTGGAAACAACTTGGTTAACTGTTTTAGGACCTGTCTTGTTGATCGAACTTTGACAAATGGACCGAAATATCGTGTTCCGTCATTATCAGTTTTGCGCGTAATCATTATTCGAGGAAATGGTTCATTTGTCGTAACTCGTAGAAAAGGATATCGCTTATCATCTTTCAGTTTAACGTTGTATCGTGGTTGATGTGACTTAATCAGGTTATTTTCCAAAATAAGTGCTTCTATCTCTGTACTCGTAACAATATAATCAACCTCTGTCACATAACGCATCATCTGAGCAGTTAATGGGTTATCAGTAATTCCACTCTGCTGAAAATAGGATCGAACACGATTACGCAGTTTGACCGCCTTACCTATATAGATAGGAGAACCGTCTGAGGCTTTCATCAGATATACACCTGGTGCGTTTGGAAGAGATTTCCACATTTTCGATTTTCCTTGATATTCAAACTACTATGCAAACCTTACCTTTGCATAGATTGCTCGTAATGCTAATTGACACTCTATTGAAGCTGTCTGAAACATATCATCTAAAGAAAGGTATTCCCTGAGAATCCATTCACTATCTTGACGTATGTATTGTTCCACATGAACGGCATCTTGCGAAATAAGGATATACTCCTGTAACGATTCAAGTGTCTGATAAGACATAAACTTCTCATTCCGATCATAATTTTCTGTAGATGGAGAAAGGACTTCTGCTATTACAGTTGGATTGAGAAGTGTATCAAAGTAACCATCCTCGAACCGTGGTTCATCACAAACAACAACTACATCTGGGTATGTGTATAATCCTGATTCACTCACTTTTACCCGCATATCGTTGATATAAACTTCACAAGTTCTATCCAGTAATTGCACATATAACTGACCAAATATGTTTCCTGAAATAAGATTATGCTGACGGCTTGCACCGGGCATCATAACTACATTTCCGTTACGATACTCACTTTTAAAATCTGCTTCTCGTTCCATTATTAGATATTCTGCTGGTGATAGAAGAATTTTTGCTGTTGCGGTTGCCATAGTTTCTCCAGAGTTATACTTTTGTATAAACTGCGCGGTATATTTCCCTACCCTCTGATTGGTACTTCATTTCAAAGTTTGTAGTGATGTTCTTATAGGGTTGCGGATCTGACAGAACAGGTTTCAATGCTTTATGTTGCCTTAACCTATCTTGGATTTCGTTGTAATACTCTACATAATCCGTCATAAAATATAATTTACCATCATCTGATGTGAGCGTGCGTGTCATAGCATTCAGGAAATCCTTATTGCGAAAAATTCTTCTTTTTTGTTGCCGTGCTTTGGGCCAAGGATCTGGAAAATAAACATGGTAGGCTTGCACAGATGCATCGGGAATATACCTTGTTAAAAAGTAGTTGGCATCCGTCCATACAAGACGGACATTCGTGAACATACCCGATTTTTCATCTACAGAGAAATGTCTTATGTATTTTTCAAAACGCAATCGCGTGATTTCTACGTATTTTTGCGCGCGTTCGACACCAACATAGTTTATATTAGGATACTGTTTTGATGCTTCAAGCAGGAATCTTCCTTTGCCAGGACCTACCTCGATTTCTACGGGATGTTTATTTCCAAAAAGTTGTTCCCAGTCAATAGGTGTAGTCTGATTGTGTAGCGATTCAGTGTCATTATTTACAACATCATGTATCTGAGAATTAAAAGTCGTGTTTTTATAGTATATGTCGTTGTAACGTGGTTCGGCATTCATGGCTCACTTTTTGTAAACTTATGCAGATGTGTCTTTATCAAGTTGTCCTGTGGATCATACCCTAATACCTCAACAGCCCCACTTATATCAAGGTAACTCTGCTGAAACCCATCGGTGTTTGCAGAACGACCGTAGGTGATTAGATATTGAACGGGTCCGTCATAATCCACAGCCAATGTGAACAGCTGCACACAATCGCGAGGTGTCAGCAATGTACTGCAGTGACGCATGTTATTCGGTTCATAAGTACCGTTAAAGCTGCCAATACGGATACTAATGAAACGCATATTGTATGCATCAACAAGGTATCGTCCTGCAATCTCAGCCATCCCTTTCATGGCACCATACCACCCATCAGGACGAAACTGATCACCCGTTGAGAACCGTGGTGGTGAACTCAAACGTTCATTCCACCCGGACACATGATTCGTGCTGGCATATACAATCTTTTGTATACCACTTTCTCTTGCAGCCTCAAATATATTCATTGATGCCTCTATATCGCTTACCTCACCAGGTATTTTACCTCGTGAATTTTGTCGAATATAAGCAAGGTGAACCAGCGCATCATGTCCTTGACATAACTCCTGCATGGCAGCATAGTCACGAATATCTGACTGTACTACACGTGATTTTGTCCCTTCAATCGGATTTATATCCATCAAGGTAAGTGAGTAGATATCCTGCTGTTCCCATGCTTGCCATAGGGAAGAGCCTACTGTTCCCGCTGCTCCTGTAAGAAGTGCTCGTTGTTTCATTGTATTCATGATTATTCCGTTGATAACTCAGTTAAAATACTATCACGCACTTTTTGAGGATCAGTAACCGTTTGTACATAGAATCGATCAATTGCTTGTCCACCTAAACCGGAACATTTGCACATCTCAACATTCAACTCCAATTTTGCCAAAATTCCGCTGAAATAGTGTAGAAATCCCATCTTTTCTTCACCAGTAACAACAATCTCAGTGTAATTTCTTGCTGGTTCAACAGTGACATCATCAACTCGCCAAGTGCCTGTTGGATCTACATAATACTTCTCAAATATCTGTTCAAGTGTTATCTCTTTAGCCATTAAACTTCGTATATCAAAATCAAGGTTTCGTTTTAAGTCCTCATCGAGTGGCAATGGTTCAGCAGTATGATGTGGTGATTGATGAACAAGACGGTATATTTCCAACTCAACATTAGTATCCTGTTTTGTATAGACACGTGCGTCGCGAACATCAATATTATTTGCAAAAAACAGACCACTTACAGTGTGTAACTTCCCAATACGTCTATGACTACACAGATGTAATTCAGTAAAGCCAGGTTTATCAACAAATTGGAGAATTGCTGCCCCCGCACTTGGATCCTGATTCTCTGTAGAGGTAGTTTCAGCTTGAGAGATCATCTTCATGTGCATAGAGATTTCCTCTGGTGCTACTCCAATCCTATAGGTAACCGGCATCTGATGTAGAAATTGTTGATATTCTTCGGGGGGTGCGTGAACTCCCCACTGTGTTTCCTCTTGTCCAACGAACCGTACCCGCACAACCTCATATAACCGCTTAAGATTGTGTTTTACGAGATTGTTAAAGTTTTGCGATCCGTTCGCTTTTGAATCACAATACGTCAGCAAATAGAGTGCTGTTAGACGTTCCAGTGAATTTACTTTCTCACAGAATTCAGTGATGGTACTTTCATCCCACTGGTGATACCGTGTTAATGTAATCATTGTAAGATGCTCTCGAATCAGAAAACATATCTCATCTGTTTGTTGTGGATTAAACCCAAATTCTGGGGCAATTCGTTTTGCTTTTTCTGCACCAGTTTGAGGATGTACTGGATCTGGTTTATCAATATCATGAAGAAAAATAGCCATGTAGAGCGGTGCGGTATCAGAAAGTGATCGGAAAGCCGTGTTCAACTCCTCTAACTCAGAATTAGCAGTAGGTGTCATCGGTTGACCAAGGCGTGGTCCTGCGAAAGGACTGCTTGATTCTGTTTGACGGATTTCATCGAGGTACCCAATTGCAACCAATGTGTGTTTACCTACAGTATAGGGATCAAGACTTCGTTCGCTCCGTGTCATCATTGCTTTTTCAAAACGTTCGCCACCCTCACCCAAACGAGATAATATACCCAGTCTATGTAGACGTGTTAAACTTTTTTCTACATTACCGGATGTGTTGATTAGTTCCGCCATTCTATTTTTGAAATATTCCCAGTCAAATGCATCTGCATAAGCAAAGATAAAGGTCGCAAGTGATGGATCAATCTCGAAATCGTATTGTTGGAAATAGGTGAACAGTTTAAAGAGTTCATCTGTATCGAGTTCACCGAAGTTGTTATCAATGCAATAGAGTACGTCTGTCCTCATACCGAGAACGTCGGAAACTGGTATCCCATTGGCAAGAAACTTTCTAATTAACAATTCTGCTTTAAAGTGTAGATATTTTGCTTTGGCATAATAGTCTGCCATAAATTCATATCTGCATTCGTCGGATTTATCGGAATAACCCATAGTAGTAGCGATTTTTGTCTGAAGTATATCCTCCTGTTCAGGATGATAAGAAAGTGAATCGTGAGGTGCATCGGCAAATACGTGTAGTAAATTTCTTACCTTGAACATAAAGTCGAGCGAAGGTTTCAACTGATCATCATCATAACGTTCATAGAGTTCAAGAATAGATGTAAATTCGGGAAGCCCACACATCCAGAGTGCATACTGAAGTGTCCTTAGCCCTCCACGACCAGTTTTAATATCTGGTTGATTGAGATAAATCGTATCTTCTGATGCTTTGAATGCATCTGCTTTAGATTGAAGCAAATCTAATACAAGTGAGATATCGGATTTCTCGTTGTATACTGCTTTTCGAAACTGTTCTGTCAATGAAGAATCCCCAGCAATGAACCGCATATCAATTAGAGCTGTCATATCTTGATAGTTCCATTTTGCTATATCGGACATTGGACGGTAAATGAAACTAAACTCAAAGCCTGGAATTACAGAATGAAGACTGTCAAAGAAGTCGTAGAACCAACGTATCAGTTCCAGTGTACCCTCATCATACACGTCTTCAAGATCAACAGAAGAAGTATACACGACATCAACATCTGAAAAGTAACAAAGTTCATGTCTTCCATAACTTCCAACTCCGTAAAGTGCCACATCAGGAGTCCATTCTTCAGGCAAGTCTGATAGTAATTCACTTGATTCAATATCAGGTATCTTAAGTAGTTCTTCAACTTGTTTCGTGTATTCAGTTTGGATCTGAAAAGCTGCTACTTCGTAAACCTTTCGAATAACCGCATCCCAGATTAATGTGTGAGTAGAGCAAGCAGTAAATCCACTTTCACCTGATACTATACTTTCTTTTAATAGTTCACGTTCAGCTTTTATGAAAGAGGATAACTGTTCCTGTAAAACTTGTTGGGAAATATCGGGGTTAGGAACGAATTGAGTAAGAGGATTTTCTATCTTTGTAGACATTGTTATATATC
>VYFM01000598.1 GCA_009842375.1 Candidatus Poribacteria bacterium
CTCTCTATCTCCTCTCCTACCGCCCCGCGGCGGTTTCTCTCTCACACCCGACGCATCGTTGATGCATGGCGTGCCATGACTGGTCATGCCTGCCATTGTCCGCGCCACTCCGACATCTCTCATACCCCTGCGCAGGCCTGTCGTGCCGGGAGAACTTGCCCAGTTTGCCGTCACCGACAATGCCTTGATTTTGCTGGATTCTATGAGCCGTGACGTCACGGTGGCCACCGAAATCCATATGGAATGTCCCGTGGTGGCCCCGGTTTTCAGGCGATACCACCGGATTGACGTCAGGGCTGGTGATCCTCGAATCCGTGGTTCAGGACAGTCAACATCTTCTGTTGACTATGGAAATCATCATCCATCGGACACAGGCACAACACGCGAGAGGCTTGAAAGATCCACGAATCGAATACAATCCCGGCAAGTTACAGTCCCAGAAAACCCGGTTCAGGCATGTTCCAGCATGTTCTGGAACCGCCAGCAGCAGAAGAAAACATGACAGACACCACCGAAATGACGGTAAAGAAGACGGTTCGTGTACGGCCCGAGCAATGGGAATTGATTGAGCAGGCGGCAAAGGGAACCCGCTTGACCGCCAATCAACTGGTCATTGAACTTGCCGTAGAGGCCCTGGAACGCCGCAAGATGTTCAGCCGAGAAGCTGAAATCCGTGTGGCCCGGGCTTCCCTGTTCACCGCGCAGACCATCGCCCGTGATCTGGTCGCCAGTGGGCGGGAGAAGGAAATCCAGGAAATCCGGGATTTCATTTCCACCATCGTCCCCGATCCTGACACTGACTGAACCGTCGCAAGTCCGGCCGGTTTTCCTGGACCCCCGGAGAAAATTCCTCGATATTATGCTCCATGACCCTGACCCGGACTGATCGAATCCGTCATGGTGTCTGTCTTCTCGCAACCCTGAAGCGGCATCAAGTGCTGAACGAGAGGGGTAAGAGGAAATGGCAAAATCGTCGAAGAAGGACACAAATTGCACAAGCTGATACAAACTCCATCTCATGATCAAAATATGTAGACTATCCGGCTTTCAAAGTACGAACTCCCGAATGGGTACTGAGAACGGTAAGACTTGCGATGTCCGATCAACTGGATAAAGACTGGCGCGACCGTGCCGCGCTCATTATAAAATTTCCTGCAAGCCTTGTGCCGCTTGTTGGCGGCCCGCTTGCCGAGTTGATTACCGAAACCATTCCTCGACTACGTCAAGAACGCATCGTAGAGTATCTTCGTGAACTTAATACACGGCTAGAGAATCTTCAAAAAGAGGTGGTCAAGATGGCATTGGAGGATGCCGAGAAAGTCGACCTGATCGAATCCGGCGGGCATCTGGCAGCACGTGCAACGTCACCGGTCCGAATTGGGAGAATAGCGGAGATTGTGTTTCGTGGCTTGACGAATAACGAGGTGAATTTTGTTCGACGAAAACGGCTGCTCGGATTATTCGAGGAAATCGACGATGACGAATTTCTTATTCTCAATGCTTACGGACAATCGTATGGCGGTGACGGCTCACAAGCATGGGAAAATATCGACCGACCTCCACCGGCTGTCCTCGGATCATCTGCAGATGAACTCGATGATGCGAAACTATATGATTTGGGCACAGAGAATTTGCTGAGGCTTGGGCTTTTGGAAAAAAATTATGGTCATGTGAAGAGAGGTGAATACCCTCCGTTCGATCCACAATCCGATGGCTTCAAATCCCGAATAGGCATCTCGTATGTTGGCCGTATGCTGTTGAAGGAAGCTGGTATAAATTTGCAATTCTAATCTGGGCATCTAAAGAAAGGGTGCCGCGAAGAATTCATCGTCCTCACCGAGAACTACTCCGGATCCCGGGGCTGTACGGTTCCGAGGATCGAGGAATGTGTCGAAAGCAGTGGTAACCGCCACCGAGATCAGCAACATGAAGGCTGGATTCTTCGCCGGTCGTTCTAAAAGGTACGGGACACCAAGCTCCGCTGCTGGGGAGTATTTCAGGGAAATAAGGCCTACCCAAGTTCAACCATACCGCCTGGATTGAACGCTACTGGCACCGCGGGAAAGGGCCCGGAAAACCACCCGCAGGGAATCGACGAATCTGAAAAACCTTATCCATGACCGAAGTTACCATTGACCATCTTACGCGAATTTCATTCTCGATCTACGAGAACAGGGGCGTTTACGCCCTGCTGGTCGGTTCAGGCCTGTCCCGTGCGGCGGAGATTCCAACCGGTTGGGAGATCACCGTCGATCTGATCCGTCGTGTGGCCATGGCGCAGGGTGAAAAGGAGCAGCCTGATTGGGTTGCCTGGTATCGGGAAAGAACTGGAAAGGAGCCCGATTATTCGGACCTGGTGGGTGAACTTGGATTGTCACGAGACGAACGTCGTTCGATACTGCACAATTATATCGAACCTTCTGCTGAAGATCGCGAAGAAGGCCGCAAGCTTCCCACTGAGGCTCACTATGCCATCGCAGACCTGGTGCAGTCAGGATATGTGCGTGTGATCATCACAACGAACTTCGACAGGCTGCTGGAAAGCGCATTACGTGAAAAGGGTGTAGAACCTACGGTAGTGGCATCCCCGGATATGCTCAAGGGCGCGGAGCCCCTAATCCATTCAGATTGTTTCCTGTTCAAGTTGCATGGCGATTACAAGGATCCCCGGATTCTCAACACGCAGGCAGAACTTTCGAAATACCCGCGAAAGTATGATTTGCTTCTCGATCGCATCTTCGACGAGCATGGATTGATTGTTTGCGGCTGGTCCGGAGAATGGGATCACGGCTTGCGTGCAGCGATCATGCGTAGCCCCTCCAGACGGTATTCCATGTTCTGGGCATGTCGCGGGGAACCCGGAGAGCTGGCAAAGGAATTGATTTCACACAGGGGCGGAGTGACGGTGCCCATCACGGATGCCGATCATTTTCTTGGGGAAGTCCGTAATCGCATACAAATACTTGCACAAACGTACCGCCAAAATCCACAAAGCATCGATCTTCTCGTCAACAGCACCAAGCGGTACCTTGGAAAACCAGAATACCGCATCCAACTGGATGAACTTTTTGCATCTGAAGCCAGCTTGCTTGTGGATATGCTGAATGCGGCCAATCTGACCGCACAGGGAAATTGGAATCGAGAGGAATTCCGACGCAGAGTGGCGATTTATGAAGCGGCCAGCGAATCACTTGCACGCATGCTTGGTGTGCTTGGTCGCTGGGGAGATGAAAGTGAATTCACGTTGGTGATGAATATCATTCGCCTCGTGTGCAGTCATGCCAATGAAGAGATGTCTGGAGTCACATCCTGGCTCGACTTGCGCTCATATCCTGCGGTATTGCTGGTAACTGCATATGGGACTGGACTCGTTCATGCCACGCGCTGGGGCACCCTGCGCCGTTTCCTGTCATCGGAAATTGAAAGAGGTGTCAACGAGAAACCTCGTCGTATCGTTGAAAGCCTCTTTCTTTCGTCTTGGGGTGGAGGAGGTAATGACTATTGGCGGGGAATTCAAGGACTGGAGAACCGCAAGACTGCACTGAGTGATCATCTTTGTGGGCTGTTTGAGAAATGGGGTGACAGCTATCTCGGGGTTGTACCTGATTTCGAACAGCTATATGAAACATGGGAAATCCTGGGAATGCTGATTTACTGTGAGCGCTATAGTGTGGAAGAGCTTCATCCCGAATCTCCTGACGACGCCTTGAGAGGCTTTACATGGGCCCCCGTGGGCCGTGTCGGGTGGGATGAAGCGACCTGCCGCAAGGTTATGCGACAAATAGAGAGCAGTGAATTCAAGCAGGAACTACTGGAATCCGGATTTGGCAAAGGACAAAACGAACATCTGGAAGCGGCAATCGGGTATTTCCGGAGGATTTCCGCAAGAATGCAGTGGATGCATTTTTAGTGATTTGATTATCCAACTCACGATCTTGCCGCCTCTGCAGCCACATGTCCGGCAAGCCCGGCTACGAATGTGCGCAGGCCGGTTATCTCCGCCATTTCGGAATAGTTTCCATCGACAGAAGCCGATCGTGGTGAGATCAGGATCGATGCCGCAGTGTACAGATTTTCCTGAACCAGCTTGCGGCACAGAATATTGTAGCGCTCCGCATACGAGGCGCCCTTGAATTCCTCGAAAATCGGGAAATGCGGGGAGGAATCCTTGACAGGCGACCGCGATGCCGGTGCGTCTTCCAGCAACATCAGCCAGCCGACGAACGGACGCACCTGTTCGCCGAACGCCCCTTCCCGGTAGGCTGTCCAAAAGTCATGGGCGGTGCCGATGGCTTCTTCCGACCGGTTGTTGAAATTATTGCCGAACGACGGCCCCACCTGGCTCTTGAATTCGAGCGCGGCAACCAGGCGGCCCTGATCGATCACTAGGAGATCCCACAGCTTGGTGGGCCGAAAGTAACCCGGCAAGGTCAGTACGCGGCGCTGTTGATGGATCTCTGCATGCTCCAGTCCATTCGCCTGCACGATATCGATCACCAGAGCGATGAATTCATCCATATTCTTGCCGGCCGTGACTCCGGCGCGCTCACCCTGATCGGTCTTTCCTGCCTCAGATTGTTTTTGTCGTGCTCTCTCCCGACTGCCCCAAAACTGCTTTACTGCTTCTCGGGCTTTCAGCTCATAATCTGCTAGATCAATTGCCATTTGCCCCTCTGCCCTCTACCTTTCCGATGGCAGCGTATTCTTTCTTCGTCAGTCCATAAATCTCCGACACGATCCTTCTGCAAGCATCCGGACTGTCGGACGTGTCCATTTCAATCAGTTCGTCCCTGACTGAAGAGGAAACGTCCTGCCACCGCGGCAGTCGGATTCGCCTCAGGTACTGCGCCTGGAAACGAAAATAACCGCCCCTCATGCGTGTTGCATACATCGAAACAAACAGCCTGGCGATCCCGGAGCACAGAACGGTACGAAGCGCCCTCAAGTCCCACTCGTCGGACGTGATGAAGTACAGATTATGGTGCGGGTACAGGTGGCCGTCCTCGTAGACGATATGGGCCTCGCCCTTGATATCCGGGATGAGGAGCTTCGGCCTGGACGCCAATGCAGGATAGATGCGGTCTATCGTCCTGTACCAGTTGGTTGGGGCCTTCTGCGCAACATGTCTTTTTTCTATTTGTCCGCGTCGTTCCTCGAGGTAGTGCTTCAGGCGGGGGTATTGATTCAGGTCGACAAGGCCGCCTCCGTCGGCGAACGGATTCACTATGCCCAGCCCACGCCATTTCACCTCACCGCTGTCGATATCCCGGGTCATGGCGATGGGGAGCTTGCGGTCGTCTTCCACATCCAGGTCATTGAACGGTCCAATAAAGGCCTTGTCCGCACCGGTCGCCACGCCGATGCCCACCTTGCAGCCGACCTTCTCGATGTCCGGGAAATCCTGCACAAGCCTGCGGACGAGTCCCAGCCGGCCCGGGGAATCCAGGATCCAGGGCTGGGCGCCAACCGCCACATCGGTCATTTCCCTGACCGGTCCGTTGGCGGCGGGCGGGTTTTCGGTCAGCATGTCCCTTGCCAGGGATTTCAGGACAAGCCTGTCGATGGCTGGACGGTGGGCGATTCGGGTCTTGCAGGCTTTTCCCCTCGTTTCCCTCGTGATCACCGTGATGGCCGGATAGGCGATCACGTCCGCATGAAAAGCCGGCGTGTCGGTCATGTCCACGTAGGCCTTCAGGTGATAGCCTTCGGCTACCATCCGGCGCAGGGGACCGCCATATCGGTTCTTCATCCAGCGATCGGCGCAGATGAAGCCGAGAGTGCCGCCCTCGACAAGCAGGCTCAACGAACGCTCGATAAAGGGAATGTAGATGTCCGCGCGGTCGAATACCGTGCGGTAGCGCATGCGGTACTCCGAGATCAGGATATCCGGGATCAATTCCTGCCTGACATAGGGGGGATTCCCGATGACGAAGTCGAAAGGCTCCGCCAGATCGACCAGCAGAAAATCGCCCTGGACAAGCCAGGCATCCGCCAGCCGGTCAGCAGTCCTGGCCGAAATCCCTGCTTCCCCGAGCCACTCGACGACCTTTTGGCGTGTGCTTTCGAAGGAAGAATGATGCAATTCGACACCACGAATGCATGGAGCCAGCGCAGTATAGGGATCATCCGGGTCGTCTGATGAATGAATTGATCGCCAGCTTTCAAGCAGGCGCTCGATCACGATTTTCAGGAAATCGCCCTCGCCGAAGGATGGCTCCAGAAGGCGGAATCCGCAAAGCGGGCGATCGGAGGTATAGCCCGAAAGGTCAAGGATGAACTCGACCACCTCCCGCCTCGTATAGATTGCTCCGCGTTCCTTGATGCCACCGGCGGCAAGGGCGGCAACGGCATCGGACACTGGACTGGAATCCAGAAACGATGACTGCCGCCAGGGGGTGAAACTGGGCATCAGGGGGTATTCTGGCCCGGCATGACCTGAACTTGACGGTCATCCCTGTGCCGATTGGGCAATTCGCGCATTGATCGGCGAATCAGCCATGATGCGCTCACTTCACTGCGTTCGGCGAGTTGATTCGGCGCAGCGTAATCGTCAGGCTCCATCGTAACGGTTACCCGTCTCATGGTATTGGATTTCGTGCGTCTGACCACTGAATGATCATACAGGTGATGTCTGGTGCATATGATATTCAAATTGTAACGCTTTACGAACTCCCGGATGGAAGATTCCAAAAATGATTCCAAAAATATTCTGAAAATGCCGCTACAGCCCCATACCCCGATCCAGATCCTTCGGTTCCCTCGCCCTTTCATGTTCATGGAGGTACTTGCAAAATTCCCCGGCCAAGCAGGTTCCTGCCTGACCGGAGGC
>VYFM01000130.1 GCA_009842375.1 Candidatus Poribacteria bacterium
GGTCGGAGCGAGCAAAGCGACCTCCGACATGGGTAACCCACTGAAATCTTATGTGTCGGAGGTCGCTACGCTCACTCCGACCTACAGTTTATTATGATAATTTATCAATTAGAAATGGTATTAGATTGTATGCAATTTCTCTTACTGATGTCATCCTACTGAAAAGAAATAAAATAATGGCAGGTTCTTTTATGTGAATGATAGTATAATATTCTACCCTATCTCACTATGCTTCTTAGGACTGAAATAACGGACAGGGACATACAGTCGTACCTACTATATGAATTTACTTGGGGGCAAACAATAAGGTAATTTTTAACTCTCGGATTTCAGAAATACACCTTACAAATTATTCTGTACGAAGTGCTTCAATAGGGGATAGTGAAGACGCTTTAATAGCAGGATACAACCCAAATGATATACCAATTAATGCGGAGAACGATATTGATATTAAGACCCATTGCGTTGAAACCACAGATGGCCATTCAGGAACAACTTTTGCGATTTTGACAGCGAGAAGTGCCATACCTTGTCCAGCGAAAATACCTAAACCAATACCTAATAGTCCTCCTACACTACACAGCACAACCGCCTCCATTAAAAACTGTGTTAGAATATCAAGTCGTTTTGCACCCAGTGCCTTTCGCAGTCCTATTTCACGTGTCCGCTCACTGACAGCAACAAGCATCATATTCATGATGCCGATACCACCCACCAGCAGTGAGAATCCAGCGATACTTCCAAGAGCAATCTTGATAACCTTGCTGATTTTCTCCAACTGAGCCATACCTTCACGCATATCAAAAATATTGATAAAGTCATCTTGGTTTCTGTGACGTTTTCGTATGACCGATTTTACCTCTTCAATCGCTTTTGGAACATGCTCAACGGATTTGGCGTATACGACAATATCCTGAACCCTATCATTCCCAGTAAAACGTTCTTGTGTTGTTGTCAGTGGCATAAACACAAGTCTATCATAACTCCAACCGAATCGGAGACTTCTCCCTCTCGGTGCCATAGTACCTACAATTGTGAATCGTTCTGTGTAACGTTTCCTATCTCTGCGTCCATAACGGTCGTAACGTCCTTCTCCTCTGGCAATTTTTATTTCCTGTCCTATAGGAGATTGTTCTCCGAACAAATCAGTAGCCAACTCATCACCCAATACGCAGATAGTTGCTGCATTTTCCACATCTTCGTCTGTAATAAATCGTCCTTCTTTAAGTTTCCAATCCATAGCAGTATGATAGGTTGCATCTACACCATTATATCCAGCACGGGTTTCTCTTCCTCTTGCAGCTTGAATTAAGGCACCTCTCCATTCCGGTATCCTTGGAGTCACTGCGATTACTGATGGACATTCCGCTGCAATTGCAATGACATCACCATATTTCATATATTTATTACTACGAATTCTTCTCCAACTTGTCCCTACCCTTTTATACCATGTGCGGTAGATTGTAAATTGATTGGCACCACCCAATTTTTGAGCATCCCGTAGGACTATCTCTTTTGCACCATCACCGATTGAGATCATAGCAAGGACGGAGGCAACACCAATGATGATACCAAGCATCGTTAGCAATGAACGCATTTTATTTGAACGAATAGCGGTAATCCCAACAAATATTCCTTCTAATAATCGCATACCATCTCACCATCCAAGTTTAGAATCTTACTGTGATATATCGGGAAATATAGAACAAATACACTTGTTTATGAATTAAGACGTAATCTGAGTAATCGGTTTATAAAAAATGGGTTAAACTCAGTATATGGAAAAGGAAGACATTTATATTGTACTGGTGCTCACTCTTTTCGGAGTGCTTCTATTGGAGATAAAATTGAGGCTTTTATGGCAGAATATAAACCAAATGATACACCAATTGTCCCTGAGAATAAAACTGAAATTAAGATCCACTTGGTTGAGACAACAGATGGCCATTCTGGAACTATCTGCGCGATTTTGACAGCAATAACAGATAAACCTTCTCCAAGGAAAATCCCTATACAAATCCCAATAATTCCAGCAACTGTACACATCACCACAGACTCTATCAGAAATTGTAGCATTATGTCAAAAGGTTTGGCACCAAGTGCTTTCCTTAATCCGATCTCACGTGTCCGTTCAGTAACAGTGACCAACATCATATTCATAATACCGATTCCGCCAACCAGAAGTGAAAACCCCGCAATGCTACCGAGTGCAATTTTTATCATCTTGCTTATTTTTTCTAATTCTCTTATACCCTTTCGCATCTCAAAGATTTTAACAAATTTATCTTCACCGTTGTGTCGTTTTCGGATGACTTCTCTAACTTCTTCTACTGCTTTGGGGACATCATCAACGGTATTTGCATATACCACTATTTGCTCTATATGATCGTTACCAGTGACACGTTGTTGTGTTGTTGATATTGGAACAAAGACTACACTATCAAAACTCCAACCGAAACGTAGACTTCTACCTCTCGGTGTCATAGTACCAACAACAGTGTAGCGTTCGGTTAATCGACGGTTTCGTCTCTTTCCCCGATGATTGTAATACTTCACGTTCCGCGCTATTTTTATCTCCTGACCCAGTGGAGATTTCCTACCAAATAAATCTGATGCGACTTCGTCACCAAGTACACATATTCTTGTGGCATTTTTGACATCTTCATCGGTAATGAATCGTCCTTCATGTAGTTTCCAGTCCATAGCCGATAGAAATGAGGAATCTATTCCATGATATCCAGCACGACTTTCGTTGCCATTTGGGGATTGAAATAACATACCTTTCCAATTTGCTATTCTTGGTGTAACCACACTCACCGATGGGCATTCCGCTTCAATTGCAAGCACATCGTCATAGTTCAGATATTCCTTCGTACGAATCGGAATATTGTGTTTCCCCAGTTTTTCAGTCTTTCTTCGATATATGGTAAATTGATTTGCTCCACCTAGTTTTTGTACATCTTGTAGTACCACCTCTTTTGCACCATCACCGATTGCTATCACTGCGAGTACAGATGCAATTCCAATAATTATTCCCAGCATAGTCAATAGAGTTCGCATTTTGTTTGCCCGGATTGCAGCGAACCCTATTAATATACCATCAATTAAACTCATACCACCTTCTCAACTTTCGTTTATCATTACGCAAAAATATGAATTAAACGTTATTGAGAAGAATTGGTTTAATCAAAAGTCGTAGATATGATAGGAATATATGGAGATAAAAAAGGCGGATATAGGAATCCGCCTTATGAGGTGAGTTAGGTTTAGTATTATTTAGGATAGGCTGTATCAAGAGAGAGAATTGCGTAACTGGTTGCTAATACGGGAAGTGCTTCCATCCAACGACTATTTTCATTCATCCAAGATCCATCTGACTTTTGCACATCAATCAATTTTTCAGCAAGTTCTTGGTACCAATCGTGAGAGACACCTTTTGCGTCAGTAATGGTGTCCTTTCCATATAGACGCAAGGCTTTTGCCATGGTGTGATAGTTGTAGTATAGTCCTTGTGCACCCATACCGTAGTTTTCCTCTACGGTAAAATGATTACTTATCCATTTGACAGCAGCTTGTACACGGTCGTCATTCTTATCCACATTTGCGTATATGAAACTCAACAAACCTGCGTAGGTCATACTGGCATAAGATCGTGGACTTCCGGCTTCGTCCGTACCAGCTTTGCTTTCACCATCTGGCGAATAGATAAATCCACCATCGTTGCCAGACCAAGGTTGGTCGTTGCTTTCACTGCGGTTTTGTGTGCGTTCAAGGAATTTTATCGCTTTGTTCCAGACTTCATCATCGTCGGAACCGCTTTCTTTTAATGCTTGGATAGCAAGGTTGAGATTTGAAAGATCATGCACAGATTCACGACTACCGTAGCCGATACCTCCGTAATATACACTTTCTTCATCTTGCACTTGTAAGCTCTTTAGAAATCCTTGTGCCTTTTTGATGACTTTTTCATATTTCATTGGATTCGCAGTTGAAGAGAGTGCCATTACAGAAATGGCAGTATTGTAGTTTGGTAAAGCAGGTTGTTTTGTAGCATCATATATCGCACCGTTTTCCTGCTGCATTGCGATTAAACGATCAATTGCTTTTTGGATAAATGGATGCTTTTCGTCAGAGTATTTTTTTTGCGGATGTCGTAAAAATGCAGTGATTGCGAGTGCGGTTATTCCGGGATGCCCCTCTCCAGGTGCCATCTCAAACAGACCGTCTTCTCCTTGTTGAGTCTTAAGCCACTCTAATCCTTTGTCAATACTTGTTATGACGCGTTTGTTTAAGTCGTGGTATTTTGACACGTTTTCCACTTTATGTGAATCTGCGTTGATGTGTAGGGTGATACTGACCATCAATATCACGAGTATAAACCCGACTATGTTTTTCAGTTTCATTTGTCTCTCCTCTCAATATGATGATATATGGTAGCAAGTACTATGCCAACATTAATTCACTGTCTAAGTTGCGGTACAATAGGTATTTCATAGTCAAGAGATAAATATTATGTCACATTTTGAACAGCAGTGTTCACAATTTGAACACTTGATAATGAACTTAATCGGGTTTATTCTACAAATGCATTAGAATTTAACAGTTTCACCAGTTTCAGCGGATTGCATCGCTGCATCATAAACCTGCATAACTCTTCGCATTTCCTCAGGTTTAACAACCAAGTCCGCGCCATTGTTCAGCACATCTGCGATATTCTGGTAGTAAGACTTCCATGTTCCACGTACACTCTCAACTACAAGTTCTCGATGTTCACCACCCGCTGCTGTCCAGACTTTAGCATAGTTTGCTGGATCTTCTTCAGCAGAATCAATGTCTCCATCACGCATTGGACCTTCTTGTGGATCCAAACCGTATTTGATTAGACCGCCTTCGTCACCGACAATATACCATCGCGGTTTTTCCGCTTTAGATAGATTGCTAATCTCAATTTGATAACGAACATCGTCTTCAAACTTAATGATTAGGTGACCATAATTGCCAATATCGGTGTCCCATTTTGTGTTGTAGTGAATATAACAAAATACTGATTCAACAGGTGCTTGTCCAAACTGTAGTGCCTGATCAACGAAGTGTGCGGGCCAATCATAAAGGATACCCCCACTTTGACTTTTTACGCCGCGCCAACCACCCGGTGCGCCATATCGCATAATCGCCACTTGAAAGAGATACGGTGTTCCAAGCAATCCATCAGCAATCACTTTTTTCACGGTAAGGTAATCCCAATCCCAACGGCGATTATGGAACACGCTGAGTAGGACATCGTTGCGTTCGCTTGCTTCAATCATTGCCTCTGCTTCAGCTTCGTTCATCGCCATGATTTTATCTGAGACGAGATGTTTTCCACCATCCATAGCTTTGATACCAAGTTCAGCATGTGTATCATGGGGTGTAGCAAGTACAACGAGATCAACATTGTCATCTGCAATTACTTCATCAATCGTTTTGTATATCTGTGCATCAGGATATGCTTCGCGTGCGGCTTCACGACGTTCATCGTTACGGGTTGCAATTGCATATAGATTTAACCCATCTGCTAAACCAACAAGATAGGAGTGAAATGCTCGTCCGGCATATCCATAACCAATAACAGCGGTATTTATCATAAGTCCTTTCGATGTCGGTGTAATGGTTCACCAACAAATTCCTTTCATTTTTTATCGTTTAGTGTCCAATCATAGTCTAAATAGTGAAACTTTACATCTTTTGATAACACAAAGTCTGCATCTTCAGTAGGTAGATAATCTGCGAGAAAATCTGCAACACCCTCATAGCCTTCGGTAAAATCTTTCTTATACCACTTGAATATCTTTGAGAGATACACGCGTCGTTTCGCGCGGTCTAATTTAACCTTATCTGGATCGGTTATAAATTTGAGCGTAACAGCATCTAATTGTTCTTCTATTGTTTCTGGAAGATAGACGGTGTTCTCTATAGGTGGACAACTTTTAGAGGCACATACGATGGCAAAATGCGCGCGAGGATCAACAAACTCTTTGCGAATGATGTCGTGTTCTATATGATTGAGTGTATAGGTTTTCCCAGCAGCCTGAAACTTTAGTCGAGAGAAGAACCCCCCGAATAACTTTACTTTCCTCACGCTTTTCGTAGGATAATGGTCGATAACGCCTTTTATGACAAGCGCGTTATAGGCATTTATCCAAAAAGCAAATTGTGTGTTAAAATCCATTTCAGCAAGATTTGCTACTGCCAATTGGTCTAAATACTTCTCAAATTTATCTGGATTTGCTTTCAGTTTTGCATAGTCAACCATGCCATTTTCAACATGTTCTTGTAATACCTGATTGAACAGATCGTGAGAGAGCGGGGTGTCTGATGTCTGCGTCTCTTCACGCGAATCAGCTTCAACTCGGTAGTGATATTGGAAGATCACGCTGAGTATGGATAGTAGTAATAGGCTGCCAATGAGTATACGGTTTTTCATTGTGGTATGTCCTCGCTTTGCATCTATTTTAGCACATAACTACATTTTCTGCAGGTAAAAGTGTGTAGCCATGGTTATTTATAGTAAAGTCAATAATTGACATTTCAGCGATTGCGGAGACCGCCTCCTCGTAGGGGCGAGGTTCCCTCACCCGCTGTTAAGTGTTTCATTAATTCTGAAATCCACTATAAATAACGTGAGTTTTCTTAAAGATCGTAACTCGCAGAAAAGAATGTTTTATACATATCTAAACAGCCCCAGCGGGACAGAATGTGTATAGAACATGAAACTCTCAGACACAAAGCCCCTGCTGGGGCGACAGGTGGAAAACCAAAACTGGTTACGATGCACAGTACATTAT
>VYFM01000113.1 GCA_009842375.1 Candidatus Poribacteria bacterium
GGAAGATATTCGACACTCCCGGACTGGATGCCTGCAAATATCTTTGGCGCCAGTCTGGTGCGCGGAAGCACTATCTTGTTGATTTTATTATCTACATGAAGCGCAATACTTGAACATGCCCGTTTGCACGGGTGCCAAGGCTACAATGGTCTGCGCTGGAGTTGACTCCCTCGTACTGCCGATTTGCTTACGCCACGAAGGGGTTGTGTATGCCCGAGTTTGAAATTTCGCCAAGCATCACCTGTCTTGGGCACTCTTCATGGGGTTCAGACATCATTGTCCTGGCAGACTAGAGCAGACATAATTCCGAAGAAAATCGGGAACCCTTGTTTGCAGACTTTTCACATTCCTGAACTAAAAGGACGGATGCTAAGCCGGAATCAAGACGGAAGATATTGAAAGAAAAAAATCCCCCGCCGACCATAACAACAGCGGGGGCGCCAAACCGGTAAGCGCCATGGCAAGCGCCTGCAATTCAAGGTTCGCTCAGATTTCAGAACCTACCAAGCTGCGGCCACCTCTCTTTGTGCGTAGTAGAGCTTATGGGCTCAAGTACACACTAGACAGAAAAGTGTTTCCCCACTATGTCCTCAAAAAAACGCTTGGTAAATTCTTCAATACTGCTCGCACGGGTACGCCTATTGCGCATTTTGATGACATAACGTTCTCTCCGCATTTCATAGCCGATTTCAGTCAGATCGGGAACGTTGCTGTGCTGAATTCCGTCCAGCCGTTCATAGTTGTAGGAGTTCGACGGTTCCTCGCGGGCGATATGAAGTGTGACGTCGCAGCGGTTGCCCATTGCATAACTGGCATGGCCAAAGAAAAAGAGGTAGCGCGCAGTCTTGTCATTACGACGGAAGTCGACACGCAGAAACCAGGTGCGCTTTGCGGATTCATGTTGACGGAGAGCATAATACTTCTCGAAATCCAGATTGCCAAAATCCTTCAGATAAACATTCATCTGCCCCCCGACCTGCTGGTCGAAGATATTGACGATCTGCTGGACATGGCTCTTCAGCAGATCCATGGCGTTTTTCCAAACCTCGTATTCGTTCTCTGCGCGAACCCGTTCTGGCTCAGTAAATTTCTGCGCGAGAGAAGCCGCCCATTCTATTTTCTCCCGTTCCTCTTTCGCCGCTGCCTCGTATTCTTCAAGGCTCTCCTGGATACATTCCGCAACAAGCATGATAAACGGCGTCAGGTCGGTGGCCTGAGAATCCTCCAGGGCATCGTAGTATCGGAAGCGATCATCCTTCGTTATGATTGCGATAGGGTATCCATGACGCATGAGCATAAGATTCAGGAGGAGTCGGGCAACCCGGCCGTTACCATCAATGAACGGGTGTACCGTGACGAACCAGGTATGCGCTGCTGCGGCAGCAGCGAGGCCTTGAACACTGGCGAAGACATCCGTAGAAGGCGTACTGTTCGTGGAAAGCCATCGACCGAATATTTCCATCTCTCCGCGGATTGACTCCGGACCCGGAGGTGAAAACTCGGAACCGCTGATGATCACGGGTACGGATCGGTAGGCCTCAGCCTCTTCATTGATTCCTTTGAGTACAAGGGCGTGGAGTTGGCGGACATCATGCTCGGTGATGGGCGTATTCCTGTTCCCAGCAAGTTCCTCAAGGAAATCCAAAGCAGAAGACAGGTTGCGGGCCTCCGCCTGGTCCTTGAGTGGCCTACCGGCAATCGTGAGCCCATGTTCAACGACCTGGCGAGTTTCGCCGACCGCAAGTACATTTCCCTCAATCGCGTTGGAGTGATAGATGTTCTTGATCCGGAAGTACTGCCGGATCCCACGAAGGACTTCTTGAGACAGTTCCCCATCTGCGCGCAACTCCTGGACACGTCCGGACAGGACGCTCAGGTCATTGTGGCTGGATTCGTCGTAAGCATAGTCAGTACCTTCAATTTCGATGTATGGCATAGTGGTTGGTGGGTTTCCCTTGTTCCTGGAGGGGCGATATATTGGGGATTTTCAGCGGACACGTCAATGAACCGACCATTTTCAGATGGTTACTGCACAATATGCCGGTTTCCTATCCGCTACCGTGAAGGCAAGGTGCCTGACTGGTGGATCGGCATCCTCATACCCGCCCCACGTCGCGTGTATGCGTCTGGATGGAGCAAGCTGGACCAGACTGCCCCATGAAAACGGGACTCGCCGTTGACGGAAAATCGCAACTCGGGCAAGAATACGGCCTCCAGAAAGCTTGGATTTGCCAACCCCCGCACAATGGCCGCATTGGCTGCCGGCACAACCGCCCACAATATTCGGTATTTGATTGACGAGGGGCTCCCGTCTTGAACAAAAAGCAACTCGCGGATGCACTGAAGCGGCACGATGTCGGTGGGGAGATCGATGTAAGCAAGGTACCCGAATGGTTCAAATCGACCCTGGCCACTTTACATGCGCAAGGCAAGCAGAAGGACGGCATGGGCCACTCGGGCAAACGAGGCAGTTTGAGAGAAGACGTACTCGCCAGCCTCGTTGCCCCCCTGCTCCCTGATTCCCTTTCGCTGGAGCGAAGCGCCTTTGCAGTGAACAGCGTAATGGCATCAAGCAAGGAACAAGATCTTCTGATCGTTGACAAGGCGCTTTTCGGCAAGGTTCTGCCTCCTGACGACTATTTCGCGATCGAGTCATGCCTGGGCGCCGTTCAGGTCAAGTCTACATTGAGCCGAAGCACGATCAGGGATGCGATAGATAATTGCGCCAGCATCAAACGCCTGTTCTATCCGATTGCAGCAGACGAAGACGCAAAGAATCGACACAGTCACCAGATGTGCTACATGGTATTTGCTTTCAGCAGTGATTTGGACTTGGACAGGCTCAAAAGCATCCTCAACGAAGAAGCTGCTGAAATCCCCAGACGAGACTTTTGGCCCAACGCATTCCATGTCCTCGGCAAAGGCATGCTCATTCCTGGAAACCCGGACGGAGTCCCCCTCAATCGCGACACCATGTTCACAGGAAACGTGTATCAGGCCGTGGACAAGATAGGTGCCGAACCCGCGATTCCCGATACAGAAGCGTATCCCTTTCTTTGGTTTCTCGCCAATCTCGTCGATCACTGTATCGACCAACGCACGAAACGCTCTCCCCCTTCCTACATGAACTACTGGTTCCACGCCTGGAGCGTTCAGATGACCGTGCTCCAGAGTTTGGAGCGAGAAGATAGAAAAGATTCTGGATTAGAGAATCCACAAGAATAGTACTAAGTCTCTAGACCAGGGATAACAAGATCGCCTGTTTCCTCTGCACCGTTTAGTTGGAAAGAGAAGTGTGGGGACAACTCGATGAAAAGCGATTTACAGATGGTCAATAACGGCTCAAATTGCTTGCCGCATATTGAATGTCGAGGTGCTAAATATGTTGCTCAGGAGTCCGAACGAGGCTATCAACGAACTCCATACGTTCCCGAGATAAGATGCTACATTGCTGATCACGAACGTCATTACTGCAGAAAGAGAAAAACCGTGAATAACTCCGCTAAATCCAGGCGCATTGTTCATTACAACCAGTTGCCGCCGCCCAGCAATCATACAATGTTTGCGCTTTCGACCAGCCAAGACGCGCAGGTCCCAATAAATAGAAATCCGATCCGGTTTGCCGTGTTGTACCGAAACGGATGCACTTCGAATGCTTGGGGAGTCACAGTGAAGCCTTCGGGCGACGCGTACATCTATTGTCGCGACAACATGAAGGGGCAAGAAATCAGCCTTCATGCATCGGGTAGACAACATATCTCGATCGATCCGAACACGAGACACACTGAAGTACTAACGGAAAAGCAGTTTACCGACCGCTGGCACGAGCCGGGTGAAGGAATTGCTACCTTTAGACTGATTTTTCCGTATTGGGGAATTCAGCTGAATCAAGGGCAACGCAATCAGTTTCAATCCACTTGGGATAAGAATGATGTCTATATTGAAGGACATCACGAATTCCTCACCGTCGTATCATTCTACATCGTTAATGACAAGACAAATTTCCAAAAGCAAGGCGGGTTTCCCGGCTTCCTCCTGGGTGAGCTACCGTTGATACCCCGCAAGAAACTTGGGATCACTGCGGAGTGGCAGCCTGAACAAGATTTCAAGGACATGATAGAAAACGCCATGTCGAAGACATCCGTGCCTGCGCAATTGTGGAAGGAACACTCAAACCGTACTCTCGCAATCTGCATGTCAGGAAATAACGGTGAGCCGAATTCCAAGTACATGGTAACATTCCCCGTCGTTTACTCACCTCCCGCTACGGATGAGGCGTGAGTCTGGATTCGCGATGACGGAAACGCCCGTCTGATCTGGCTCATTCAGCAAAGCTGGCGGCATGGTCGGTGCAGTTGATATTGTTGGCCAGATTATCAGCGTGGTCCATGAGTCAGGTATAGCGACCCGCCTTGAGACCGTCGACTACAGCCGCCCCAACATCGGGACCGAGCCTCAAGCTGAGGGTGGTTACAGATATCCTGGCAACCTACGGTGCAGGCAATGACGTTTCCCCCGGCGGCCGGTATCCTGGAAGCCGAATATCTGCCGCGATGCTATCCGCAATCCGGGCCGCGGACTGCCGCAGGGTGTCCTGCGCCAGATGGGCATACCGGGCGGTCGTCTCCACCCGGCGGTGGCCCAGCAGCCTGCCGATGGCCGGAAGGCTCTCGCCCAGCGCCAGGGCCCGGGAGGCGAAGCTGTGCCGAAGGTCGTG
This sequence comes from Candidatus Poribacteria bacterium, assembly GCA_009842375.1. Taxonomy (GTDB): domain Bacteria; phylum Poribacteria; class WGA-4E; order WGA-4E; family WGA-3G; genus MSPOR6. Next base: position 4,718 of record VYFM01000113.1, read on the forward strand.
AAGTCGGACATCCCCGATCCCGGCGATCTTGCGGATGGCCTGCCAAGCGCCGTCTAGGTTACGCAGATGTTCGCCGGGAAGCTGTCCGACAATGACATGCGGGTTTCCTGCCTGGCGCGGAATGCCGGCAAGCACCTCCGCCGCTTCCGGGGAAAGCACCACAATCCGCGTCCCGGTCTTGGTTTCTTCCAGCTTCAGTTGCCCCGTTTCGAGGTCCACGTCCGTCCACTTCAGCGTCAGGATTTCGTTCTTCCGGCAACCCGTCAGCAGAAGCAGCCGAATGGCTGCGATGGAATAGATTGACATCCTGCCTTCGGTCTCCGCCGAATGGAGCGCCTCGCCGAGGCGCCGGAACTCCGCATCGCTGAGGAACCGTTCCCTAGCCTTCTCACGGAAGACGGCAATCCCACGGCAGGGGTTCCTCCCTTCCGGCAGTTCCTCCCGTTCCTCCGACCAGCGCCAGATGCTGGACAGTATCCTGACCACGTTGTTCGCCATCACCGGAGTGTCCCGGAGGGAATGGTGGAGTTCCGCCACCTTCGAGGGCTTCAGGGAAAGCACTGGCACCCTGCCGACCGCGGGCAGGATGTGCCGATCCACCACGAGCCGGTACAAGGAGATCGACTTCGGCTTGCAGTGTATCTCCACATGCTGCTCCAGCCACCGGCGGGCCAGCTTCCCGACCGTCGGGCTCTCCGCCTGCCTGGTTTCCTCCGGCACCGGGTCCTCCCCCGCCTTGATCCGCGAGATGGCCAGCGCCGCGCGGCGACGCGCTTCCTCCGGCGTAACCACCCCGTGGCTGCCCAACGTGATCCGTTTCGCCGCCTGGCCCCGGGCCCTGGTCTGGACCACGTACTGCTTGCGGCCGTTCGGGTATACCCTCACACCGAATCCCGAAAGCTCGGCATCCCAGAACACCGTGTCCCTGCCAACAGGCAGCGCCTCCACGGTCCGCCGCGATATCCTCGTTGTTTTCAGCTTCATCTTTGACTCCGCCCTATTCGGTTTATTCGGTTTATTCGGTTTATTCGGGTTATTCAACTGGGGGCAGGACGCAGGCGCCGATACTGCCGCCCACCTTCGCCGCCGAGGCCCGCTCGGCGTCCCGGGCCAGGTGCACATAGCGAGACGTGGTGGACACCTCCCGGTGGCCGAGCAGCTTCCCGATCATCGGAAACCCCTCCCCGATCTCCACGCCCCTCGATGCCCAGCTGTGACGAAGGTCGTGGATGCGCACATCCTCGAGACCGGCCCGCTCCCGGATGCGGTACCAGATCCGGGTCAGTCCCTTCAGGGGGCGGCCGGGAAACTGCCCGGCGATGACCCAAGGGTTGTCGTCCGCCCGCGGAATGGACTCCAGCACCGATTCCACCGCGGCGGTCAGGGGGATATGCCGCAGGCCCGTCTTTCCGTCCCGCAGCCGGATTTCCCCAGCCGCCCGATCGACATCGTCCCATTTCAGTTGGAGAATCTCGTTCTTGCGGCAGCCGGTCAGCAGCAGCAGGCGGATCGCGGCGACGGCGGACTGAACCGCGAGGCCCTCCTTCTCCGCCTCGGCAAGCGCCTTCCCCAACTGCCGGTATTCGCCGGCGGACAGGAACCGCTCCCGGGGCTCCTCCTTAAAGAGCCGCACCGACCGGCACGGATTCCGCCGGGGCGGCGTCATGCCCCAGGACTCGGCGAGCCGGAGCATGCTTGACACCACGCTGACCACCCGGTTCGCCTGGGTGGGACGGTCCCGCAGTCCACGATGGAGTTCACCGACCCGGGCCGGGTCCACCTCCGACAGCCGGAGTGTGCCCAGGGCCGGCATGATGTACTCGCGCAGCATCTGCTCGGTGGCGCTGACCGTGGACGGCCTGCAGTTCACCCGGACATGGGATTCCAGGTACCGCCTGGCCAGTTCCGCCACAGTGAACTCCCCGACTTCCGGCCGAGATACCGGATCCAGTCCCCGCCGGATCCGGTCGATGACTTCCGATGCATTCCGTCGGGCCTGGTCGGCCGTCACCGATCCATAGCGGCCGAGCCCCACCCTCCTGAGCGCCCCACCCCGACCAGTCTGAAATAAACAAATTAAGCAGCCCACCCAAAGGATA
>VYFM01000655.1 GCA_009842375.1 Candidatus Poribacteria bacterium
GCGGGTTCGTGCGCCTGCACACCGCTGGAGAAAGGCTCAGTTACACAGCAAAGAAATATGCTATTCGCAATTGAAACAGCAACCGGTAGACAGATTCACGCCGACGATGGATCGCGTTATCGGACGTATCACTGTCCCGTGTGCAAAGGCGAGGTCTTCCTGCGCAGCGGGCAGTACAACGCCAGCCACTTTGCGCACCGGCATGAGACCGCGAAACCAGAATGTGAACTATACACACCTAGTGAAAACCAGTTCGATTCACATCGCAAACCGACACACCCTTTCACAGATAGAGATCGAGTTGCTGAAGATAATTTAAGTATTTCACCACCAGATATCTGTCTTGAAGTTGAGGATCGCAAATCGAACGAACGCGGACGACTCCCGCGTTGGAACCTCTGCATTAAAATTCCGAAATCCCCAGATGGTCGAGGCCAGATAACCTTTGATTGTGGGCCCGGCTCGTTTAAAAATATTTCGCTTAGGAAACTCTTTCGGAATCCGATCACTTACCCAGTTGATCCCGATACGAACGACTTTAAAGCCGTTTGGATTAGTGCTGATACAAATCCTGTCTATCGGGAAGTCATCAGCGAAAGGATATCGGGATTAAACAAGAACGGTGTAACGGCGTTCATAGGTGAGCGGGGAAGATACAAGCCTAGGGCACGACGTATTGTTTGGGGTCACGCGTATTACTTTGTCTGGCCAAAATCGTTTGATTTAAATATTCCATCAAACCTTGAAGTGCTGGCCTTCGAGAATAACAAGGATTGGTCGTGCGTGCTGAGCGCCCTACCAGAAAGTCGTGATGAAACTACAGCGAATTGGCTGGAGAGGGTGTGCTCGATCAACGTTAAAAATTCATCGACCTCGTGGTCGCTCCTTTACCCGTTTCTTTCTACCTACGCCTTCGACGGTTGCATCCAAGTACCCGCTTTTGGCGGATTCATTGTCGGATGTAACCGAATTGAAGAAGTGAATGAAACCAAGGCCTGTGCAAATTTCAACGGCGAACGTTTTGAAACGCTGCTTCCCTGTAAAACTAAGAGTGTCGTCGCATTAGCGTATTTCGATACCATCCCAAATTTTTTTGAACTCACCGGAAATAATCACATTTCATTCAGTTTCCGTGCGCCGGCAGTTCAATCGCTCGCAATTCAGCCAGTGGCACTGGTCGAAGTTGAGTCAGCGACTAAAGGCTCTATCAGGGTCCCATTGCATACGGTTGAGGCGCGTAAGTGGCTTGAGGAAGTGCGGGCGGGTCGGGCGCGACTAAACGGAATTACTTTACCGGAGGCTGTCCAGGGCAAGTTAGCATGGCGCAGTAATCTAATTGCAGCATGGGACTATACCCCGCTCAATCGTAGGGAAGACGAAGGCCAAAGATGGTTGCACCAAGTCAAGCTAGCACGGAGTGAAGTGGAACAAATACAATCCGTCTTAAGATTGACGGGCGATGAAGTACTGCTTAGCTTTCGCAGCTTCGGAGAGCATCACTTCCTCTCGGTAGATGAAGAAGGCAGCCACGCCATCCGTCTATCGCGCCGACTACGCAACCGTATACTTTGGCTCCAGAGGGAGATTTCCTTAGTTTACGGTGATGGTCAGCCAGTTGCTGGAAGTGTGTCTGATCATGATTTAATCCAATGCTTCTTCGCCTTGACACCCCCGCCATCACTTGTAGGGCACTACCAGTCGATCCATAGATCCGTCAGTAATTCACCTACAAGACGCACAATTCAAGGTATAGACTGATGGCTAGACGTAAAATTAGCGGGTTTAAGTATACGGCCTCAGCGACCGAACGAATTCGTCAGATGGAGGCGGATAAGATTGCAGAATTCTTCGCAGAGATACCTCGGCAAGCAGTAACTCAAGCTGTTTCGATTTTTCCAAATTTGCAGGGGTTTCGACCGAATAGCGAACAGGAAGTTCACCAGCAGGTCCAGCTCCTTACCAAGCGACTGGTTAAGGGCAAACTACACAGGCAAGAGGATGTCCAGCGCGACTTTGATGTTCTCGGTTTTGCATGGATGTTGTGGGGGATTGAGCATCTTGGTGACGCCAGTATCGTCGATGAATATATCGATCGCAGTCAAGCAGAGGAACAAAACGTAATAGGTGACGGAGACGAAGAGGCGAACGGTGATAAACCACTGGTAATTGAACTCTTTAATAGGCTCCGCAAGTTATCCCATTCCAATAGATGTAGACGCGCCGATATTAAGAGATTTTTCGCGTTCAGCCCGTTTAGTGAGACAGAGCACCTCCGCAGCATAATAGATTCTTGTAAGCCGGCTGCAGAAGTCGCGCACGATATAAACCTTTCCAAGCTACCCATGAAGTTTGAACGCGCAGAACGAGAGATTGCAAATCTATTCGAGACCGTAGACGCTTTGTCGAAGGATGATAATGCACATACGGAAACACTTACTGCGCTACGGAAAGACGTTGACTCACTTCAGAAGGCAGCGTCTGATAGCAGCGAGATCGCATTGCAATTGCACAAACGCATGGACGACATGTTGAAAGAAATAGCGAGACAGGAGAAGCAAGCCGCTGAAGAAGCCACAACTGGGAGGAAACTGGTTCAGAATATCGCTACGTTAATTGAGAATCTTCAGGGTGATCTTGCAGAAATTTCAGATCAGGTCAATCTGTTTATAGAGAGAAGCATGAAGGCAGACGAGGCGATCATGAGTATTAACGCAATGAACGATCAGATGCATGAGTTAATAACTGAGGTCCTCGCGGTAGTAAATTATGCTTCCACTACAGAGTGGCCAACGAATACTGAAACCAACAGTGCTGCTAAGGAAGTAGGGCAGGCACGTAATATTGCGATGGAGAGGCTTCGAAAGGATGATCGCCACACTGAGCCTGCCACACTGCAACAAGGGGAAGATCTTGTCAGAGCGGTGGCAGCAAATTTCGAATATCTAAACATCAAAAAGAGTTCCGCAGAAGCCTTGGCGCTCGAGTGCGTAGCAGCACTCATGGCTGGACAAATACCGCATTTTTCTGGAGTTAACGGCAAACGTGTGGCAGAAGCATGCGCTGTGGCCCTTGCCGCAAACGATACATATGTCTTGACGGTTCCAGTGGGTATTTCAGCGCCCTTTGAATTCCGCCAGCAGCTAGATTCTCTGTCCGCAAAAAAACGACAGGATGTTGGTTGCGTAATCATCGAGGGAATCAATCGATCCGCACTCGATGCATTCGGGGAATGTTTGGTTGATATGATCTCACGTCAACGGTCAGGTGATCGTCAATCACGATCCTTGCTGTTGATAGCAACATTGACAGACGGGCCAGCATCCCTGCCTCTTTCAGTAGCCCATGTAAGTCTCGGACCAGTATTTTGTACTGACGCTCTGGAATGGAGGTTGCGACACCGAAGAGGTGCACAAATAACTGACGGAAAATTGTCAACGGAAACATGGGAAGAGGTTTACGACGTTGCAGACCGCGCTGCTCCTGACTCGGAAGAGGTAGTGAGATTGTTAAGCGAATTTGCTCCAATCGCTAACCCTCTCTTGCGCGGAACGATTCTTTCTGGCTTCCATGCGCTTTCAGCGTTGCAGAACGAAAAGACTGCCCTAACTGCGTTGCAATCCTTGGCATTCGGATGGCTCGTACCTCTATGCATTGTAATGGAAACTTTAGCAAACGTTGTTGACCAGGAGTTTGATCAGGGGAACATAGATGGAACGGGGACCGACAAACGCCTTGCAAATCTTTTACACTCCGGAATTTTTATCAGTGACCAAGATGGAGGCGTCTTATGAGCTACGCCATGGAATTGTTGAGCCCCACCCACGCATTGTCACGGCTCGCCTGTATACTGGATTGTTCGGATAAGGTTCCAGTAATCCGCGTCACTGCTATATCGGAATTTTTACGCGCCTCTATCTATCAGCCGTACTATTGGGGGACAGATTGGTGGCCACCGCAACCGGTTCATACAAATAAGATCATTTCAGCGGTGCGCCGAGACCTCAGATTTCTGTGGGAGGATACAGATCACCCGACGTTCATTTCTGAAATATCCGAAAGCGGAGAATACACTCTCAGTGCCACAGATATATTAAACAAGCTTTGTAACGTCGGGGACATCGTTAAGCTCGGGAATGGCTTTTGGGCACCGGGACCAGTTCGGATAGTAAAGACGGCCGATGGCAGAGAGGGAACTCTGTTAGTGATTGGTGGCGCGCCGTTTGAAACACTGGAAAAGAAGTTTGCCATCCGTATCTCCTGTGTTGGTTGCGGACGATTCGTTCATCCAGATCGCACGGGGTTTCGGCGTCTTCAGGTCGAGCAGGAGCTTCAATCGGTTGACGATTGGCTAGGGGGGCCGACGCAGGATCTTTCCACCTGGACTCAGCGAGCATTCAAAGCACTAGTGGAAAATATGAGTCCGGCTGTAAACGTCGAAGCAAGCGAATGCGAAATCTATGCACCAGATGAGTTACCTGGCAAACCCAGACGAGGAAATTGGCTCTCCATTCGCGATTTCAGCATTGTTCCAACGGGATTGCGACTTTGTCGCCCGCCTGCTGACAAGTCGTCAAGTTATGATCGTCCAACATATCTCGCGGTACTTCGAGAGGATGGGGGAATAGCCACGTTTCGTCAGTTAGCGCTTGTCCCGATAGACATCCGACTCAGACTGATGTTCGGGTTTGAGCAGTTGCACGGTATTCAACGCACCGTGACCATCGAAATTAACGACCAGATCTGCCGCACTCGTGTTCCATTCAAACTGCCAGATCCGGAAAGCCGGATTCTTGCTTTTGGTTGGCCAGTTGGCACAGACCAAAATGGACGACCAATTGTTTTTGAGTTTTCTTCTAATTTGGTACCTTTTCTCATCGAGGTGCTGACTAAGCTCAATATTCGCATTACAAAGATACATTCACCGGAAACGAAACGATGAGTAGTCAGTCTGAATTTCGCGATTACGGTGTACATAGTACTGTTTCAGGTCTAAACGAAAATCTTCGCGCATATGTCGAGGCGCAATATCACATTAGAGACGAAGGCCTAATTCGTGAACGACGGAGATTGCTCGAAGAACCAGGTACAGTCGCTCAATTACCCTATGTTGAATCGACACCAGTTTATCAACTCGGCAATCCATACGCAGATTTGAATGTTCCTGCGCCGGTCAAACAGACGCTGTCGGCGCTCGTTGAACTTGATGTCGGTATTTATCGGCGCCCTTACGTGCATCAAGCCAAGGCACTCGAAGACTTTTTCACGAACGGCAGAGACTTAATAATTGCGACTGGAACCGGGTCGGGTAAGACTGAAAGCTTCTTGATGCCAATAATCGGTAAATTGGCGATCGAATCTGCGTCATGCCCCGCATCGGCTGAACTTACAGGATGTCGTGCGCTATTGCTTTATCCAATGAACGCCTTAGTCAATGACCAGTTATCCCGTGTTCGTAAACTGTTCGGTTCTCCGCAGTCGTCAACTTTAATCTCTCAAGGTCGCAGTCGCCCTGTCAATTTTGGAAGTTACACGGGCAGAACACCCTATCCCGGTCCGCGTACGTCATCTCGTGATACACAACGTATCGAACCGTTATTCGAAAACCATTATCTAATATTCTGCGATGACGATGAGAAACTTGGAGAATTGCAGCGTATCGGGCAATGGCCCTGCAAAGATCTCAAGACGTTCTATGGAAAGGAATTCGAGGAAGTGAGACAGACCAGTAACGGGCAATTACGAGTTTATCGAAATTGGAAAGAACGACTAAAAACGCAACCAAATGACCGGGAACTAATGACCCGGCATGAAATGCAGGAGCATTGCCCTGATTTACTGATTACCAACTATTCGATGCTAGAGTACATGCTGATGCGTCCGATCGAAAGATCGATCTTCACTAGCACTCGAAATTGGCTGAATGCTGACGAGGATAATGAGTTTATCCTTGTCCTAGATGAAGCGCATATGTATCGCGGTGCAGGTGGTGCGGAAGTTGCACTCCTGATCAGAAGGCTTGCACAGCGGCTTGAAATTCCTCGTGAACGCATGCGATGCATTCTAACAAGTGCAAGTCTCGGTGAAGAAAAAGATGTAGATGAAAGCGTACTTCGCTTTGCACGCGACTTAACAGGACTTACCGAAACGTCAACGCGACAGTTCACCCTCATAAAAGGCGAACTTGAACCGAGAACGGGACAACGAGCAGCTTCTACAAGCGAGACAGCTGCACTAGCAGCATTTGATTTGGCAAATTTCCAAAATGTATCTTTCGACGAAACCGGAGCACGCACGTCGGTCGCGTCTCTCGCCGAAGCATTAGATTGGAAACCATTAAACAACACGGAGGATCTCGCCGGATTCTTGTTTGATCGGCTTAGCGGATTTGGCCCACTAGAGTCCCTGATCAAGCAAGTATCAGGTTCTGCTATGGCGCTGCATGACCTCGAAAATAGTATATTTCCGGAGAAGGATGATAGAAAAAAAGCGATGGCAGCGTTGTTAGCACTCACGACGTTTGCAAAGCGAAACTCCGACAAACGTGTTCTCTTACCAACACGTCTTCACCTTTTATTTAGAGGACTACCCGGTTTATTCGCGTGCTGTAATCCAAATTGTTGTAAGCGTCGCGGCGGGGACACAGACGCTGCATCTTTGCTAGGTCGGCTATACACCCAGGCATCTTATACATGTGATTGTCCTGAGCGCGCTCGGATCTATGAGTTGCTAACACACAGAGGTACTTGCAAAATTCCCCGGCCAAGCAGGTTCCTGCCTGACCGGAGGCTA
>VYFM01000198.1:0-2926 GCA_009842375.1 Candidatus Poribacteria bacterium
ACCCAACCGCTTTTCATAAGGTAATTGACGAGTTCGTGCGCCATTATAAACATGAGGCGATTGATGTTATTACTGGCATTGAGGCACGGGGTTTCATTTTTGCAACTGCGCTCGCGTATCGACTCGGTACCGCTTTTGTCCCAATCCGAAAAAAAGGGAAATTACCCGCCGAGACGCACGAGATCACCTACGAGCTTGAATACGGACATGACACGGTTGAAATTCATAAAGATGCGTTTCCGAAGCACAGTCGAGTCCTGATGTGTGATGATCTCTTAGCAACTGGAGGAACACTTGCTGCGTCTATTGAACTTGTTGAAAAATTGGAGGGGAACATCGTAGGTGTTGCTGTCTTAATCGAAATATTAGCACTCAACGGGAGAGAGAAGATTCCGAACCACGATATTTTTTCGCTCATTAAATATTAAACTATAACACCTGCGCCTGTAGCTCAGGGGATAGAGCAGGGGCTTCCTAAGCCTCGTGTCGGGGGTTCGATTCCTCCCAGGCGCACCTAAATATACATAAAAATAAATGTCATCGGTGGTAATCTTATTTAGATAAGGCATTCCTATGCTATTCTATATTCCGCCTACAAGCGTGCGGTTGATAGATGAATTACGGATGAAGATATACCACCTTACAAATATTAACTTTTTTACCCAACACTATTGACAGATAGTTTGGATATAACAAACATACATTAGGAATGGAAGTAATATCATTTCTAATAGTTTTTGTCTCATTTACGGTTGTTAGGATAGTAATGCTGCACGAAACAAACATAAAGATTGTCCTACCTGAGACATTATATGTTAGAAATGGTTTTATTTGCCTAATGCTTACATCCGTAGATATAGTTTTAGAGAATAGGAGCATTTAATGTACAGATTCAATATCTGGAAAATTGTTTTAATCCTTGGTGTTTTACTGTTATCAGTTTTATACCTTGTTCCAACGCCAGATAGCCTCTACCTTCCGTTATATGGTAATCTTCCGTTGTGGATGCAGGAATCACTTCCTCGCTTTGAAGTTACCGAGGACAATACATTTAAAGTAAACTTAGCGGAAGTAGATTATCCTGAAGGCAAAAACTTCCAAGAAGCGATTACTGAACTGCAAGATGTTTTCAAAGTCCATTTAGAAAAACTGGAATTATTTGAGACGGTTGACTACGAGTTTGATACGACAGAAGACAAAGATTTTTTTGTCAGATTAATTTCTGATAAGGCAGTAGTAAATCCCACTTCAACTTTGGAGAATTTACATTTATATGGCAGTATTCCTACGGCGTTAAGACCGATTCTACCTGCCAATCGATTGAAGTTAGGTTTAGACTTGAAAGGTGGTGTTCACCTTGTGCTTGAAGTTGATCTTGAAAAATCGAAAAGCGAGTTACTCAGGGCGAGGTCATATTCAATCCCGGAGATGCTTAGGACAGAGCAGGTTTTGTGTCGGCAGGTTGAACAGGTAAGTGGAGAAGATGCCTTAAATGTGCTTATTGAAATTCCTTCCCGCTTACGATCCGATCAAGATCAAAAAAAGGAGTATACTGATAAAGCTGTAAAGCTTCTAAACGAAATAGAATTTTTTGAAGATGCAGAGATTGTCACTGAAAAAGACACGCAATCTACCTATAGGCTTCGTTTAAGTGGTCGAGGTATGCAAGAATACAGTGATAAGGCAATTGAACAGGTATTGATTGTCCTACGAAATCGCGTTGATGCTTTTGGGGTGGCAGAACCATCTATCCGTCAGGAGGCAAATCGTCCACGTATCATCATTGAATTACCGGGAGCGAAAGATTCTTCTGGACCGCTTCGCATTGTTGAGACAATGGGTAGATTAGAATTCAAGATGGTTAAGAAGTCTCCAACGGGTGGTAATTTGTGGTCCGGTTCTGCAAATACACCTCCACCAGAAAATCTTCCTGAGGACGCAGAAATTCGGTATCATCATGAAACAGGTGATTGGTTTGTTCTGGAGAGTCCAGTTCTACTAACAGGTCATAACATTGAGGATTCTAAACCTACTTCTGGTAGTACAGGGTTTGAAATTGTTGTCCTTATAGAATTTGATCGAGAAGGCACTACGAAATTTGCTAAAATCACTGGTGATCATATTGGTGAACATCTGGCAATACTTCTTGATGATAAGATCCAATCAGCACCAGTAATAAATACACAGATTAGAGGTAGTGCGATAATTGAAGGCAACTTTAATTTTGAGGAAGCGAAATATCTTTCAAATATTTTGAATGCGGGTGCTTTTCCGGTGGGTGTTAAAGTTGGTGAGGCACGTGCTGTTGGTCCTACCCTTGGTCAAGAGTCAATTGATAATGGTATCAAAGCTGCCCTGATTGGACTTCTTGGTGTTCTTGTCTTTATGATATTTTACTATCGTTTATCTGGTATTGTAGCGATTATTGCGCTTGTTTTTAATATGATTATTATTCTTAGTGCATTAGCAGGTTTCGGTGCGGCATTGACACTGCCAGGTATTGCTGGACTTGTGCTTACTATAGGTATGTCTGTTGATGCAAATGTACTTATTTTTGAGCGAATACGCGAGGAATTGCGTACAGGCAAAACTGTTTGGTCAGCGATTACGAGTGGTTATCAGCGTGCCTTTGTGACTATTTTAGATGCGAATCTTACGACGTTCTTTACGGCTCTTGTGCTTTACCACTTTGGCACTGGTCCGATAAAAGGGTTTGCGATAACACTTGGTATCGGTATTCTTGCGAGTATGTTCACAGCAATTATTGTTACACGAGAAATATATGGTTTGACAATTGGAAATCGGGATGTTCAAAAGTTAAGCATCTAACACCCGGACGTGTCTAAAATCTTTATTAATCTTTTAGATTACCCGGATAATCCGAATTAATTTCCTAACGGGGAAAGCGAATATGGAGAGGATATAG
>VYFM01000198.1:2936-6784 GCA_009842375.1 Candidatus Poribacteria bacterium
GTATTGTTTTTCTTATCTATCACGGTGGACCAAATTTCGGAATTGATTTTCGTGGTGGTGTTAAGGTCGAAGCGATATTTAATCGTGCGGTTACAGAAGCTGAGTTGAAAACTAAGTTGGCTGAATTTGATTATGAGGATGCTAAAATACAACTTGAGCCAAATGAAAACAAGGCTTTCATCTCTATGGGACATCGTCCAGAATTTCAGGAACAGTTCATAAATATACCTATCTTGTCAGACCCTGGAGATGCGACTGCGACAAGTCTACAGGTCAGCAGTACAGTGGATAAAGTACATCTGTTGAAACCCGAAGAGTCCGTTGAGTTAATTGATGGAGATGAAAAACGGCGGAATGAGATTGTTTCAATTGAGACTATTGCTGATGGTACAACGAGAGAGTTGACTCTCGCACAAGAAATCGGTATAGATTTGACAGAAAATGCTACGATTCAATTACAAGCAAGTGTTGGGAACATCCTCACAGAAGCTTTACAAGAAGGTGGTGAGGGTTGGCAGGCTGACCCCGAAGGTGTAAATGTTGTTGAAGTTGGTCCAAGTGTAGGACGCACACTCAAATGGTCAGCTCTCTGGTCTGTTCTTTCATCAATTGCTATTTTGCTGATTTATATCTCATGGCGATTTGAATTCCGTTTTGCCATAGGTGCGATTGCAGCACTTGTCCATGATGTGCTTATCACGTTAGGAATTTTCGCAGTACTGACAAAAGAGATTAATCTACCGACTGTTGCTGCATTTCTTACGATTATCGGATATTCGTTGAACGACACAATCGTTGTGTTTGACCGAATTCGAGAAAACGGTTTATCTATGCGTGGCACAGAATATATTGATGTGCTAAACCGTAGTATCAATCAATCACTCAGTCGAACCGTCATTACATCCATAACAACGCTGTTTGTTGTTGTAGTCATCTTTGTTCTGTCAAGTTCAGGTGAGGAAATTAACACCTTTGCATTAGCCCTCATTGTTGGCGTGTTAATTGGAACGTATTCCTCAGTCTTTATCGCCAGCCCAATTCTGTATATCTGGAATCTAAAACAACAGAAAGTGTAATTTAATGCAAATACTGATTTTTAATTCTTACACAACGGGTCAGAAGCATAAATTGGATAACCCTCTCAGTGCTGAAGATTGCAGTTCATCTGACCGTCTTAAGTCGAGGATAAAGGAGTTGTGCGGTTTCAATGAAGAGGGGTGGCGAGACAATAGTAGAGACTACCGCTTACCCGCTGGTGAGATGTTTTCCGGTCCATTGTCCGTTCAATTAAAGGAAGGTTTGAAACAGGTTCGGGAACACGAAGACTATGGTAAAACAAGTGTTGATTTATATTATCCATGGTATTATTGTCGAGTTGATGGAAAACAGAGTCCTGTTAATGAGAACGACATCATTGTACCGTTTGATACTGCCCCGCTTCACGAACTTGAAGTTTTAGAATTTGATGAGAGTGAAGTTCCTGAACGGACGGTGGATTTGCTTGAAAGCTATGATCTGGTTTTTTCGTTGTTGAGACCTGACGACATTGAATCATTGCAACGTGTTTTTGAAGTCGAACGAAGTGTACCGATAATCTTCCTGCTTCCAAAGAGTCAGAGAAAAGCAGTCAATGAAGATTTACCGAATGTTCATGTTGTTGAGACTGGCAGGACTTTGCAGAAAAAGCTCCGCACTACTAATTGGGCACTCAAAGGTGCTGTGATGAGGAGATTGTGTGAGGTAGCATGTCGTGATGGTTTTCAGGTGTTTGAGGAAGTAAGACAAGATCCGCAAAAGTTGCTTGAGATTGTAAAACAATAGAGTAAACAGAATCGACATCACGGATTTCAGAGGGATAAACATGAAGGTCCAAACACCTCCTATCAACCCTACATTCCCTATTATCGGTGAATCAGAACCGATGCGGAAGGTTTGGCACCAAGTCGAGCAGGTCGCACCGACGAATGCGACTGTGCTTATCACGGGAGAGACGGGAGTTGGGAAAGAGGTGGTTGCACAGGAAATTCATAAGAAAAGTTCCCGTAAAGATAGACTCTTCAAAGCTGTCAATTGTGGTGTATTTTACCAAGACCTTCTTCAGAGTGAACTCTTTGGACATGAAAAAGGTGCTTTCACCGGTGCTACGAACCAACGTCGCGGTGTGTTTGAACTTGCTGATAGTGGCACACTCCTTCTTGATGAGATAGGCGAAATGTCTCCCGAAGTGCAAGTGAAATTTCTGCGTGTGTTAGAAACACAAGAATTCACCAGACTCGGAGGCGAAAGAAGCGTTAAAGTTGATGTCCGCATTATCGCTGCGACGAATGTCAATCTTGAAACATCCGTAAAAGATAAGAAGTTTAGACAAGACCTCTATTACAGACTAAACCTATTCCACATCCAAATTCCTCCCTTACGTGATAGACGTGAAGATATTCCACTATTTGTTGATGCATTTATATCTGAATTAAGTGCGAAACACAATAAAACCATCACTGGTATAACACCTGAAGCACTCACCTCCCTAATAAATGCTGACTGGCAAGGAAATATCCGCCAACTTAAAAATGCGGTTGAATCTGCTATTATCGTAGCTGCATCAGAGGAACTTGAACTCAAAAATTTTCCGACAGAATCAGAATTTGGACATTCCAAGTTACCTGTTCAATACTTTGATGAACCCGGCACATCTATGCAGGTATTAAATCCAGATTCCGGGAAAATTGCGTCAGAAAATGTAGCTATATATAAAACTATTCTTGGACTTATTCTCTCAGCGGTTCGTTTGCTTGAACCCAGCACCACGCATAACAATGAGATGCCATCGCTAATTCCTGATGATGATAGCAGTTGGCTACAGATAACAGATACAGATGATACGGCAGCAGTACTGCAGAAAACGCTTGAGGTGCTTTCAACTATAGCGAAGGCTCTCGAAAATCGTCCTCAAGACGAGGTTATACAGATTGGCAATCCGGTAGGACAGCGAGACAGCTCAAGTGTAAGAGATGAATATCTACCTGCTCTTGATGATGAAGATACAATCGGTAAGGTTGGTATGAAGATGGCGGAAATAGAAAAGGCAGCTATCGAAAAGACCTTGGCTGAAACGGGTGGGAATAAAACTGAAGCTGCGAGGATTCTGGATATCGGTGTACGGACTTTACATCGAAGACTGGATGAATACAAAAAAGATATAGAAAATGAAAATGAAGTATTGGTTCAGGAATGACCTTGTAATATACACATCATACAAAGAGATCTCGTACTGGACACTGAAACCCTTCTATAACATCCCCACCATCAAGGATATCTTCACCACGTAAAACGATAATATCATCGGGAGACCGGTACATCTCTACTGTTGTTTCTCTGCGCGGATTCATAACCCATACCATCGCACACCCAGCATTTAACCATTCATCTACTTTTTCCTCCACCTCAGTGTAAGTATCGCTTGGAGAATGACTTCAACAGCGAGGGCTGGAGCACCTCCCCAAAAGCCTTAATGCATCCTCAAAAAGTGCTATTGGGGAACTTGAAACTTCTAAACTGGTAACATGTGCAATTGGCATTATTTCTGATTTAGGACCTGTACCTATCCGTACATGAAATCGTTGTGGGATTTCAAAAGGTTCAGCTATAAGATAATCAAGGGAGGCACGTTGTTGCAAAAATTCAAGTTTTTCTTTGATAGAACCTGTTCCAATATATGTTTTTACCCGCAATGAATATATTAAACCTTCTTCATCAATTAAGTACCATAGATTTACGATAACTTCTCTATTATCCAATGCTCTATTTTATTCGTCAACCTCAAAGTTAACTGAACTTCCCTAAGATTAAGC
>VYFM01000645.1 GCA_009842375.1 Candidatus Poribacteria bacterium
CAAACTTGCGACCGGTGTCCAGGTCTGCGGCCCTCTTACCCATCTCCTTTAACTTCGGCGTGAAGTCCATAGAGGTAAGCTGGTAGAGCCTCGCAGCTCTAAACCATTGAACCGGATCCGTGAAAGCCGGCGATGGCGAAGGGCTACCCCTTCACATGATCGAGCTCATGATTGTTGCACTCGCGTTTGCTACGTAACTTCTTGGCGAAGCGTTCGGCGGTGGTGCCGGTGAGTCGTTCATTTTGCTTTGATGTCGCATGCACCCAATCTCCAATTCAACCGGGGTGTGGGGAATCGGGGTTAGGGATTACAGCCTCGATCCGTCAACTGAGCGAATCCAAGAACGGAATTATCAACTGGACTTAAAATTCCGAAAATTGAAAGAATGTCTATGAATCGCACACTATATTCAGATTTCCAGGAAAGAACTAAGCTATGCAATTCATTTAGGAGTGCTGATTGGGTTCATCTGATTCAGATCACTTTCCATTACGAGAAATCAACCCCATGGTATCCGTTCCGAAGAAAATTTCGATCCATACCCCTTCTCGCGTTAACCACGGTACCATGCCAAGTTGCCAAAACACTCGTTCAACATGAATATTCAGGACAAGAAACTCATCAAACGAATTCCATCGTCCGAGTTTTCTGTAAAACTGCTCAAGATCGTTTCGGTAAATTTCTAACCAATTCTTCAGCCCCACCTGCTCAAGAACTCGTAATAGGTTGTCTGATTCCTGCGGAGACCGTGACTCAGGATTTCCACAATGTCCGAGCAGGTCTGCTGCGAATATCAGAACCTGCCGTACGCAAGGAAGGGCAATTTCCGAGAGCCTGTCGATATTACGATGCCTGCGGTACGCCAGTTTCTCCTTGAGAACAGTGTTTTGCATATGTTCAAGGCTATCTGCGAGAAGCTCGCTCTTGGTTTCGAAGATTGTCTCAACATCTCCGAATCCTGCCGCTATACGCGCCGCCACATAGGCATTAAGAGCCCCATCGATCTGTCCATATAACCAGCCATCTAATTCTCCGTCTATCTGACTCAGAAACGTTCCCGGCAAGGCTGCTTCAATGAACTCGATCATGGCAACCAACACAAACTGTTTAACAACTACGTATAATCCGAAATTCCTCTGATCACCGTCCTCTCCCGTCAACGCCTGACCTATACCGCCAGATATGACAACGTGCCCCTTGACTTTTCCGCATCGCAACACTGTAACCATTTTTGCAATGCCAACTCCGACGTCGCAGGACATCGCTTCGACGGACTGTGTATTTTCGAATCCACGTTCAATTTCTTGGAGCGCAGCAGGATAATCTCCAGCAATTGTTATACCGTCGAGCCGATCTAGCGGCAGTACTTCAGAAAGCTCTGAAACCACGCAACGAATCTGTGCCCCAACTAATTCGACCAACTCGTAATTTCCAAAAGACCGAAAGGAAAGCTCATATTGAAAGTGCCGACTGCCCAGACCTGTTGGCCAAAATGGAGTTTCTGTCTGCTCCTGAGCTTTGTCGAACTGCGAATCTCCGGGGCTTGTACGAAAATCTGAGAATCCCTTCTCAATGGCTTCATTTAGAATTGATTTCGCCCCCTCGGAAATGAACGGACGTAAACGAGAAACTTCCGCATCATTACAGGATGATAAGAAAAAGCTGTAGCTGCAACGAGCAGCTTCGAGGTTATAGTCAAGTGATTGAGGTAATTCATACCCATTCCGGAATCCAACAAGAAGTTGTCTTGGGGATATCGGTAAAATAACGGCTTTAATCTCGTCTTTTCCTGCCAGCATAAAGGGAACCGCTTCTCCGTCAGCCCTAATCGCAATCACGACGCAGTCTGGGAGAATCGCCCTGGGTGTCTCAATATACTCAACTGTCCAACTGAATTCCCTTAGGTGAATTTCTCTGGGATTAGACTGTAGCATTTGTTCTAATGCCTTGTTATGGCTGTCCCTTGTGAGACTCCCTGTGGACTTCAGGAATTTGTCAAAAGCTGGGGCAAGGATCAGCAGACTATTATCCATAAAGCTAGAGATATTTTCTCTCGCGAAATAAAACGCAATTCGCTCAAGGACATGCTCTGGTACAGGTAATTTGGAAATTTCAGGCTGTTTGGATATTTTTGAAAAAATCTGGCTCCGGAAGCGTTTGTTTGGCGCCGAATGATCTAATCCGACCATGGACTTAATGTTCTCAGCATCCAAAAGTACAGTTTTTGCTTCTTCCAAGAGTCCCGACATACCTTGCTTGAGACTATTCCGGATGTGGGCGGTCCGCGGTGCCAAGTGCGCAACTATCGCTGCTGCGTGCTCTGGGTCTACGGATTTATTTTTAACTGTGGATCGAATGGTATGGAGTAACTTCGCAATTGAGTTTTCTGACTCCGTAATCTTGGCGTCCAAGTTGAAAACCGACTTCGCTGTCGGTTCCGAGTAGAAATTGTCCTGAGAACCAGTGCGTTTTATCGCCCTCTTTGTTGGTTGCTTTTCCCGTTCAACGTACCAAATTTCGCGCTTCCTTGGAGAAATTCCAAAGGCTCTTTGGACGAAAGCCGGAATGTAGTGTTGATTCGGTCCGCTATTCATCAGGTAATCCGAGATGTAGTTACTTTACGCACTTTGTTTTTTAGCATGGCAACTGAACACGGTGTCACCACTCTACCCATCGAGTTTGGATACCGTGCGAGGTCTTACTGGGCCAGGATGGAATCATGACTCACATCCCATCGTGAATCCACTGAATTTCCGATTCTTCTGGTTTCCGCATGTAATCAAGAAAACTTCGAGCTCATGCAAGGACGTGGCGGCCAAAGCGCAAATCCGACAATTCGGCCTTCCAGAATGAATCTCCACCGGTCCTCCATCCCGGCATGCTCCCTGTCCGGTTCCGTGGTACCCCATCCACGCCCAGGAAAGCCGGGAGGCGGCGGTACGCAAGGCCCGGGAAGTGGTTCAGAGCCTTCGGGAGATGAAGCTGCAGAAGGCCTCGGACTGGGTAGAGGCTGTCATCGAAGAGACGCTGACGTATTACTCATATCCCCCAGTGCACTGGATACGGATCCGCACCAACAACCCGTTGGAGCGGATCATGCGGGAGATCCGGAGACGGACACGGGTAGTGGGAGCGTTTCCGGACGGCAACTCGGCGCTCATGCTCTGTGCAGCCAGGCTGAGGCACATTGCAGGAACGAAGTGGGGAACGCGGAAATATCTCCTGATGAATGAACTCTATCGGGATGAAAGAGAACAGATGATCGCGTGATCACCGCTGACAAATGTGCGAAACAATATTGACACTATCCAGCTTTTTTGTCACCCGTCATCACGGATAGAGGTCAGAAAGTGTTCATGAATAGACGGTTCCAAGAGAAACCGTCTGTATAGCAGGAAATCCTACCTACTCAAGCAGGGAAAGCTCGATAATTATTTCCGCAGACGTGTCCGGGAATATGGAAGATAAATTTCACGATGTAGTTTACGGTCCGTGAATGCGACTTTCGTTGCATTCGTCAAAGGGTTCGCTAATACACTATCTATCTTTTTTGTGAGAGATGCTTGCGAAATTCTTCAAGTGTCATGACCTTCACTCGCTCATTATTGGGAAATATCGATCTAGTGTTAGTCAGTTTTCGGACTACAATGACTGCATAACTGGCGTTTACATCCTCCAACGCTTTTTTAAGTTTCTCAAATGTTCTACCAATCAAGGATGGGGGCATATTCCGAGTCCAATTTTTCACTTCAACCAGGACTAACTCACCAGACAGTTCGACCAAAAAGTCGTATTCACGATGACCTACTTCATCCACTGGACCCTGAATTATTGAAGTCCTTGATTTTTTTATCGCTCTGAATACCTCCTTTTCAAATGCGAGGTAATTTTCCATCGGACTCGCCTTGTTGGGTTCTTCTTGTTGGCGTTCGCGAATTCCGTAAACTACTGATATGAAGGACATCGTGACTAAACTCATTAATGCCGTCGCAATGGTCAGGGGCAAGGTCGATGAAAATTTGTCAACGTTTCTTACGATTTCATTTATGTCCGGTAGTATTGTAAATACTGCGCCAATTAGTGATGCTGCGACGGCCGCAGCTACCATCGAAAAGGATGTGGCGTAAAAACCAGAGCGCTGTTGTGAATCAATCTGGTCTGCTGTCTGTTCGAGTGTCGGTTGCTGCTCTGCGACTTCAATTGCATCACTTACTCGATCAAGAATTTGTTGTCGTTGTTCAAGCAGTATAAAATCAGATTCAACAATTCTGGTATATATGATGTTCATAAGTTGGCTATCAGACAATAAGTCTGTGGAGCGAACGCGAGAATCCCTAGCTTTCGTATCAATGAGGCGCACGATCTCTGCTTGGGTTGGATCGTAACCTTCAAGGACAATACGTCGAACAAGGATTTTCTCGATTTCGTGATTGGCGGAACGGATCCGTTCTTGTCGTGCGCCAATTAATGTACGGCGTGCCAAGAAATACAGAACAATGGAAATCAAAATTCCCAGTAAAGCAAGTAGAATGTCTAGCTGGTCCATTGTCTGGTTGTCAGTTCGTGGTTCATGTTTAAACTCGCACCCGTCAGGCTGAACTACAGATTATAGTTGTTGGTGGGTGCCGCAATGCGTCACGACAACTACTCGAGTCTTTGGGATACCTCAGAACACATCTTCGCCAGTTGGTGTTCCGACGGCATCCCGATTCCATTTTCATCAAAGTGGGCCCACACACACTAGCGGGATTTTACCTAACGGAAACTGGATTATGGAATCTAAAATTACTTTCGCATTGCGGGATATTGGATGAAGGGATGGGGGACGGCCCTGAAGGGGCCGTGAATAGGTGCACAATCAGATTTTCAGCAGAATCTTCGATTCAAATCTCATCTGTTTCGCCGTAAGCGATCATTCCCCGGCGTTCTTTCACTCGTCCCCATCCATGGATATCGTGCGTCTCCCTTTCATGCCCCCAGAGACCCGCGATGGCGCAATCACAACGACACAAACGCATACGTCGGACTCGCACCGAGTGGACCCACTGGTTTTCGGAGTTCGAACCCAGTGACACCATGTAATGGAGTTTCTGCACCGAGCGCGGTCTGACCTACATCAGCTTCTGCCGCTGGCGCAAGCAGCTGCGCATTGACACGCCGGATGCCAGCCATGCTGGTTCGCTGGTCGAACTACCATCCCTGCCCGGATTCACCCAAGATCCCGGGGACTGGCGGGCGGAACTGGATCTCGGGAACGGGATTGTGCTGCAGCTGAAGTAGTCGGCACGCACGAGCAGTTAGCGGAACATGCAAAAGAGCCTGGAATGGGTTCCCGCGTGGCGCTCTTGGCCCCTTGGGCTGATGCATGACTTTTCCTTGCCCTTGGTTCTCAACCCCTCGGGGATTTTTTCATTACTCCAGTGGGCTGGCGCTTCTGGTCCTTGTATCCTGAGTGTTCCCAAGCTTGTTCCAGTGCCAGGGTTCTTGTTGTCCGGCTGGCAGTCATCAATTGCAGGCATCGGCATTCACCCGCAAGTACTCGTTGATGAACTGATCCATTTTTTCGGCTACCGACTGGAGAATATATCCGGCGTCGCCGCCGTGCGTGCCCAGCGTGGCCTTTTCCCATGTGGGGGCCCGGGAAGATGCAAAAGCCGAAGCAAGGCCAATTGTGGCTTCAATTGGAAGCTCACGTTCGGGATCGTCGAGAATGTTCTCTATGGCGCGTAATGTGATCACGTTTTGCACGAAACTGAAACCAACCCAGAATGCATAACCCACAATCTGGACTTGCACTGCCAGAACCGGATCATGCATTGTGGCCTTCCCGCTATCGCCTCCGTAAATACGAGCACCTCGCAATCTGGATTCCACGGCTGTTTTTATTCGGGTCGTGGTCAAATCAGCCTCCGCCTTATCGTTCTGTAACCCAACGTGCAAAAAGACCGGGACGCACTCGCTCCAAAGGCTGATTCGATCCTGCATGTCATCCAGGGCGTCCGATAGGCCGTCCATGCCATCATCGATATTCGTATCATCGTCCAGGAGTTCTGCGCTAGCGCCGGCGCATCCAGCCAGAATGAAAGCTAATGCCAAGGCCAAGGCGGCGGCCATCTTCATGCCAGGGTAACGATTCATGGGGATTCCTCCGTAGGAGTGTCTGAATTCACGGCATGGAATTCTACTGTTTGCGGACAGGCTTGGACCACATGGACAACAGACCTAGCCCGAAAAACTCAGTGCGCCGTGGAAAGGCGCCGTCTCCTGGCGGGTGCGAATCCCGCCCGGCAACTGTCGCTCCAGCCGGTAGCAATCGGAGCGGATGATAGAGGTAACAATATTGTCTGAAGCACTCTGACAGAAGGGCCGCCTTGGGCGGTTCAGCGACCATGCGGGCCATAACGCGAGTGAACGTTGAGCAGGCCTCGAAAACAGTGATGCGGAAGCCGACCCGCCTGAGATTCGGGAGTAGTGTGCCGAGATGTGTGCAAAAAGGTGGTGGTCATGGTGTACTTCATCCAGTTACCACGCCATCAGAGGTACACGACCCATGACCACCAACTCCAAGCGTAAATCCGCCATCGTAGAATTGAAAGCCCTTCTTGAAGAGGATGAGGATCGTCTTCGCACCCTGTTCCAGGAGCTCTTGCAAGAGCTTCTGGAACAGGAAATGACCCGGACCCTGGCCGCGGCACCCGGCGAACGCACCCCGGACCTCACAACGTCCCACAGTTGACTCACTGGGCCTGAGCGAGTACATTCC
>VYFM01000436.1 GCA_009842375.1 Candidatus Poribacteria bacterium
GTGCATAAATAATTCAAATCTACCATAAATGAAGATTAATTTATTAATTCGGTAATTTGGGAGTAAAATGCGCTGCGGTTTCCCAACCGCACCAAACGAGTTTGAAGAAATTAGAATTACCGAAATATTCTCAATCTTCATACAGATTGTGTTACATAGATAGCAACTTGAGTTATTTCAATAGCACCCACAAATACAAGTTTGTAAATCATAAGGATAGTTATACCTGATATGGAGAATGCGAAATGCTACTAACGTTAATTAGAAAAGAGATGATGCATCATATTCTGAGCGTTCGTTTTGTCGCGCTCCTCGTGATGTGTCTCCTTCTCGTCCCACTCACACTTTCCACCAATTACCGAAATTATCGCCAGAACTTAGTAGATTACCAAGAAGCTGTTAAACTTGCAAACATTGAAGAAACCACAGTGAACCTGAAGTTGCCACTGGAACCGGAGCTAGAAGTTTCCAAACTCATCCTCAAACCGACCCCTTTGAGCGTCTTCGCAAATGGGTTAACAGATACATTGCCGAGTTATCTCGGCATGACACGTAATGGGATTACACAAGGGGCACCCGGCTTGGTTTCCTCTCTTTCCAATCTGTTAGGGCATCTTGATTTTCTGTTCGTAGTCGGTACTGTCTTCAGTCTACTCGCGTTACTGTTTACGTTCGATGCGGTTGCCGGGGAACGAGAAGCAGGCACCCTTCGGATTACCTTAGCCAATTCCCTACCACGCGACCTATTTTTATGGAGCAAATTGATTGGCGGATACGTGGTGTTCGTTGTTCCGTTCTTGACATCGTTACTGTTTGGCTTACTGATACTTGTCTGGCAAGGATTCCCACTCGGAGAACCTGAAATTTTCCCGAGAGTTCTGGGTTTAACCCTCATCTCGCTGCTCTATATTGGTGTCTTTTTTGCAATCGGCACAGTGATTTCTACCTACTTAGACAATTCTAAAACGGCACTTATCGTTGCCTTTACCGTCTGGGTGTTTGCGGTGCTGATTACCCCACGTGTCGGGTTCCTTGCTGCCAAACTTGTTGCACCAACACGAACCTCACAGAGCGTCTATATGGAAAAAACAGCCATGCGAGAC
Organism: Candidatus Poribacteria bacterium; assembly: GCA_009842375.1. Taxonomy (GTDB): domain Bacteria; phylum Poribacteria; class WGA-4E; order WGA-4E; family WGA-3G; genus MSPOR6. The sequence goes on from VYFM01000436.1 coordinate 1,104, forward strand.
GATTTCAACGCGGTAGTCGATAAGGAAATGTGGAAATTCGTAAATGAGAGCCCTCCGGATGAGGATGGTGCTAGAATAGTATCAGGGGAAAAGATTTACGAACACGTAAAACCTCTCGAAGAGGAATATCGATCGAAATTCCAAGACTACGCTGATAAACTCGATCGCGATTATAAACGTGAAACGGAACGACAAGAGCAGTTAGGGGAGACGCTTTCCCGAATCACACCGACATCTTCTTTTATCTACCTCGCTACTAACTTAACACAGACAGGAAAAGGGACAAGAAGCACCTATTTTCAAACGGGCGATCGCTATTACGATATGCTCCATACAGATATTTTCAGCAAAATTATAGATCATGTTACAACGAGAGTATTTACATCAGAGGATACTGTCAAAATTACACAACCACCACCTTTAGAGACAATAACCTTAGGAGAAACACTTCGTCAATCGATGATAGATGTACTGCTACTTTGTTTCTTTGCAGTTGTGTTAACAACTGTGGCATTTCTGAAATTTTTCCGTTCCGATATTTGACGGATCAGTCTGTTGTGATGCCACAATAGATTATTGATTGTACAGGACACTTTTCTGTTTATCTTAGGATAGTTTGTAGGTGTCAAGACTGATCATTACTGAGGATACACAACATCATTAAACAATTATTTTTTGCAACCTTTACACCTTAAAAACTCGCCTATACAACATAAGTCAATACTGCTTGATGGTACAGAATAAAACAAGATTACGAGGAGAAACAAATGTTAGAAACACGTGATTTAACGAAGGTCTATAATGAAGATGTATTAGCTGTTAATAAATTAAACCTAAAAGTAGAAGATGGCGAAATCTATGTCGTGCTCGGTGCAAACGGTGCTGGCAAAAGCACAACTATATCTATGCTGCTCAACTTTATTGAACCTACAAGCGGCACAGCACTTGTAGGGGACATTGAAATTCCAAAGTTTCCATTGGAAGCGAAGAAACACCTTGCCTACGTTTCTGAAAACGTTGAACTTTATAGGAACTTCACAGCGCGTCAGAACTTGTCCTTTTTCGCAAGACTTGGTGGTAGGAAGAAAGTATCAAATGCAGAACTGGATGAGACACTCGGCAGAGTCGGTTTGGCAGAGGAGGCGTTTACACGACGCGTCAAAACTTTCTCTAAAGGCATGCGGCAACGTCTTGGCATCGCGATTGCCATTATGAAGGATGCAAAAGCTGTCTTGCTCGATGAACCGACTTCAGGACTTGATCCGAAGGGGGGTGCCGATTTTCTTAACCTTTTGCGTCAACTAAAAGAGGAAGGAAAAGCTATCTTTATGTCCACTCACGATATTTTCCGAGCAAAGGAGGTCGCTGACAGGATAGGCATCCTCGTAGAAGGCAACCTTGAGCGAGAGTTAACGCGCGAAGAGATTCAAAGAGAGAATCTTGAAGAATTATATCTGCACTATGTCGCTGGATACGAACCTAAAGAAGAAGTGAATGAGTAAAAAACAGAATGCATTCATTAGTTAAGTTATTGTAGGCGTGGAACCCGGGCGAATCATGTTGAATACACGAGGAACGCCTACAGGTGTTCATACCTTTGATTTCTTGATTTGTCTGCCCGCCATCATTCATGGCAAAATAGTTAATTGAGTATAGCCCATATTACAAAGGAAAAACCTTGCGAATTAAAATTCTTGTACTGGCTTACATTATCGTAGTTGGAATGCAGTTGCAAACTGTGATAGCAGCTGAGCATGAAGAGACACCTCCAACCGATGCTGACACCACAAAAACCAGAGATGAACAGAACCGTCAAATCCTGATAGAAACTGCACGCTTAGAGATGGAATTGGCAGAAAACCTGATGAAAAAGAAGCAAATTGAACTTGAGAACTTACGGACGATGATGGAAGAGGAAAACAATATCGTTACTGTCTCAGAAGTAAATAAAGCTGAGGAAGAATACGATAGTGCTGCTTCGGAATATGAGAAATCAAAACTCAATCTGCAAAAGGTAGAACTTGATTCACTCAAGGATGCTTGGCACATCACGGTTGAAAGCACACGTCTATATGAATCACGTGACGGTCGCGAAATGTTTTCGATTACGCTGCAAAATAGCTCTTTGCCTGTCAAATTGGTTGAGAGTTCCAAAGTATTGGGACGAGAGATTGTCATCAGTGCTCAGATTGACGACATAATCGTATCAATTAAAGAGAAGGAGAGTTTTGGTTCTGCAGGTGCGATTATTGCCGAACCTTACGAACGCAGAATCAAAACGCTGAAAGAGAACGGGGAAATCCATTTGGAATTTGAACTCATCAAAGATGATATACGTGATGTTGTCGTCCACTTAGACTATCTTGACACGACAGATGAACGCCATATTCATCTAAAACAGGAAGATCCATATATCTCTGTGGTATCTGCGAAACGTTACAAGGAAGGGGATCGCAGACGTTTAGAAGTTGTTCTTACGTATGGGGCTGTGACAGATGAAACTGCGGAAACCGAAGTGAATACATCACAAGAAATTAACAATGTCTATGTCTCAATCAAAGACGATAGTGCTGCGATTATCGGTTTCCCATACGAGTTCCGCATCCCGACGTTGAAGGATGGACAGGAACGGACTCTTGATTTCGAGCTGAGACGTAATGTGGATAGCCTTATCGTTAATCTCCGATACCTTGATAGGGAGTATCCGTATAAAATCCACCTTGAAGAGGATACACGCCATATCTCTATTCTTAGCGCGAAGAAATTCCGTGTTGATAACCAGATGATGGTAACAATCCAATTAAAGAACACATCAACGACTGAGGCGATGCCGACTAATGCAACTCCTGAAGAGATTGCAGCAGCGAATGAGATCCGCTCTATCTATGTCTCTTTACATGATACCGTGGATAGCACGAATATTGTTAAACCTTATGAAGAGAAGATCGCAGTTCTCGGCTACAATGAAACCGTGGATTTGACGTTCCAACTCCAGAAAGATGTGGATAGCCTGAAGGTGTCAATGAAGTATCCCGAAATTCCTGAACCCGACACGCGCCTGATCTATCTCCAAAAAGAGTCCGCATTGGATGTGGTAAACGTCAGTTCACTACGATTTTCTCAGGAAGGCAATTTGGGAAGCAGTGTCACCTACGATTTAACGTTGGATAGGTTGGCAGAGACCGAAAATACCTTCCAGTTACGTGTCATTAACCTGCTAAATCGTCTCTCTTTTGAATTTCAAGATCCGAATACAAAGTCACGACAATCACAGGTCAAGTTTACGCAAGAACAGTCAAAACAAGATCTGTCTTTGATTGTTTATTTACCAGAAGAATTAGACACATCCTATCTTGACAATACTCTTGAGTTCTATGTAGCTGTGCTTGATGAAACAGAAGCGAATGAACTTGGGGGTGTCAACAACCGATTAGATTTATCCGTAGAAAAGATTGCCAGTATACAAGGCGGTGTAGAACGGTTTGAACTAATTCCAAAAGGTGTTCCAGAGATTGAGGTGGTCGTCCAAAATACGTTTCAAACTATTAAGATTGGAGACCAAGTTAACATGCCTGCGACCCTAAAAAACATCGGCACTCGAGACTTGATTGACATTCGTATGCTTGTTGATGTCAATCCAGATTGGAAATATACAGTTTCACCTGAAGTTATAGGTTCACTCGGACGAAACGAAGAAAAGGAAATACAACTCACACTAAATCCACCAATAGACATCAGCGTCGGGGAATATCAGGCGAAACTAAACGCGGAAGTTACCGTTGATAATCGGAAATATCAGGCGCGCGATCGTTCCATCACAATACAAGTAGAATCAAAATCACAAATATCAGTAATAACAATATTGTTTGGTGTATTGGTTCTACTGATAATTGGTATGGTTATTGTTACAATCCGCATCAGTCGCCGATAAAGAAGTTGGAGATTTAAATGGACAAAAAACAGACACTACTAAGTGCCAGCGTCTCTTTCGTTGTTGCATTGCTTGTATGCCTAAACTTTCTATTTAATGGTATTCGTATTGTATCGGCACAGAAACTCGTTTCACTGAACCCGACGCGGGCAATAGAACTCGCCTTGCAGAACAATGAGGCAATTAAAAAAACAGAAAAAGGGGTAGAGCGCGCGAAAGCAAATCTACGCATATCCAAAGCCGTGTACTTACCACAAGTTGGGGTCACTGGTGAATATCAACGACATAAAGAGGGGCAGATTGACGAGAAGGATTACCTTTCCCGTGCACAGATGAGCGTCCTGCTTACACAATTCGGTGAAATTCCTGATGCAATTGATGCTGCACAGGAAGAGGTGCGCAAAGCAGAGATTGAATACGAACGCGTGAAGAAAGAGACAGTTCATGCGCTTCGAAATCTTTGGCACAATATTACACTCACACAAGAAGAAATTACACAACGCCGAGTCATTGAGGTGGAACTCCAGAAAAAACTGGAAGGGACACAAAAAAAGCACGAAAAAAAGCGTATCCCTTTCCTACTTCGACTCAATACGGAGTTGGAGTTGTCGGAACAGCAGCTTGCACTCAATGAACTTCAACGTCGGCTTGATGTTGAAACCGCTGACCTTATTCGTCTCACCGGACTCGATCCACTTGCACAAGTTTTCCTGTCTCAACCGCTTCCGAATGATGATATGACATTGTTAGAAGCTGTTGACCTTGCAATAGTGAATAGGCTTGACCTACGCGACTTACAAGGTAATATTATACGTCAAGAACGTCTCGTTGCGGAGACAATATGGCATCGATTTCCTGAACTCACTGCTGAAGCACGCTACAAAGATTTACACATTTTGTTGCAACGACATCAACAGAACCAAACATGGGATACAAAAGCACTCTACAATCCTATCATACATGATCGAGAGCGGGATGCTGCAAGCATCTTTGAAACAAATCCGCGTACACAGGAGGGATGGAGTCTTAGTTTCAATATCAACATTCCGATATATGATGGTGAAAAGACCGCAAACCTTCGTTTAGTAGAACTCGCGGAACTTGAAAAATTACAACTGGAATACATTGAAAAGACAAAACTTATACAGGTTGCAGTCCGACGTGATTACCGAGCAGTTGCGAATGCTAAAGAACGCATGGAAATTGAACAGAAACGTGTGAAAATATTTGAGCAACAACTAAGAACAATAGAACGCGTGCTTGGAGAGGTCACTATTGAAATTCCGGGATACCGCGGCTTGACTTACAACGACGCTTTCCAGACGCAAGCACAATTCACCGAAGCACAGCGAGTTTATTACCAGACACGGCGAGATTATGCGAAAGCAAAGGAATATTTACGGGAAACAATGGCATGGACAGAGTAATACCGCGCTTATTTGTCTGTTGTTCACTCATCTACAATTCCATGCTACAATAGATTTTGATAATTACCCTTCACCTTCTAAGTTTAGTCTTTACTTTTTGTTCAACTTCTTCCTGTGAATTTCCAAAGATGTGATTGGTTGTTCTTTTGAGTAACTGAACTGAATCTAAGAAACTACTTGCCATAAGAATCTTCAGAGCACAATCTTCCTTCATGTTCAGTATCATAATGTTCAAACGGTCAAGCGATCCATGCTTGAAACCAATCGGGGATGTGATGATATTCTGCAAATCTACACTATAA